>DATGXM010000502.1:0-3159 GCA_035298985.1 Azonexus sp.
CGGCAGCAGGCTTCGCTGCCGCAGGAGCCTCAGCCGGGGCGTCGGGCCTGCGCCACTTCGCCCAAGGATCGTCGGCAACGCTCATTGCAGATCGAGCAGCTCGACCTCGAAAACCAGCGTGGCGTTCGGCGGAATGACACCGCCCGCGCCGCGGGCGCCGTAACCCAGTTGCGGCGGAATGGTCAGTTTGCGCGTACCGCCGACCTTCATGCCCTGCACGCCCTCGTCCCAACCGGCGATGACATGACGCTGGCCGAGCGGGAACTGGAAGGGATCGTTGCGATCCTTGCTCGAATCGAACTTGCTGCCATTGGTCAGCCAGCCGGTGTAATGCACCGTGACGAACTGGCCGGCCTTGGCTTCGGCGCCGTTGCCTTCGACGGTGTCTTCGTAGATCAGGCCAGAGGCCGTGGTGATTTCAGCCATGAAAAGCTCCTTTGCGAAAGGCGGAAAGTCTATCACAAGCTATCGGCCGGACATCGACAAGGCTTTGACTTCTCGAATATTTTCCGTATAATGCGCGGTTCTTTGTAGCACCCTTTGGTTTATTTTCGGAGTCCAACCCATGTATGCGGTCATAAAAACCGGCGGCAAGCAGTATCGCGTTTCCGCTGGCCAAAAATTCAAAGTAGAACAGATACCGGCAGACGTTGGCGCAGAAGTCACTCTCGACCAGATCCTCATGGTAGGCGAAGGCGAGTCCGTGAAGATCGGCGCCCCCTTCCTTGCTGGCGCCACCGTCAAGTGCACCGTGGTTTCCCACGGCCGCCACGACAAGGTCAAGATCTTCAAGATGCGTCGTCGTAAGCACTATCAGAAGCGTCAGGGCCATCGTCAGAACTACACCGAACTGCGCATCGACACGATCGCTGCCTAAGTTCAGACAAGGAGCTAAAACATGGCACACAAAAAGGCAGGCGGTAGTTCACGTAACGGCCGCGACTCACAAGCCCAACGACTGGGCGTCAAGCGCTACGGCGGTCAATTCGTCCTGGCTGGCAACATCATCGTTCGCCAACGCGGCACCGAATTCCACCCGGGCGAAAACGTCGGCTGCGGCAAGGATCACACCCTGTTCGCACTGAAGGACGGCGTGATCCAGTTCACCGTCAAGGGCGAAAAGAAGCGCCGCACGGTCTCGATCGTTCCGGCCGCCGAATAAATCGGCCGGCGGAAATCGAAGAAGCCCTATCCGCCACGGATAGGGCTTTTTTCTTTATTGGCCTGAACTTTCGCCGAGAGTCCAAGCCAATAAGGAACCCAACGCCCCGGCAGGGCATGAGAGAAACAGCATGAAATTCATCGACGAAGCCAAGATCTACGTAAAAGCCGGCGACGGTGGCAACGGCATTGCCACCTTCCGCCGCGAAAAATACATTCCGATGGGCGGCCCCAACGGCGGCGACGGCGGCAAGGGCGGCAGCGTCTATGTCATCGCCGACCGCAACATCAACACCCTGGTCGATTACCGCTACACCCGCAAATTCCTCGGCCAGCGCGGCGAGAATGGCGGCAGCGCCGACTGCTACGGCGCCGGCGGCGAGGACATCGTGCTACGCATGCCGGTCGGCACCGTCGTCACCGACCTCAACACCGGCGAAATCCTGGCCGACCTCGCCGCACACGACCAGAAGGTCCTGATCGCCAAGGGCGGCAAGGGCGGCCTCGGCAATATCCACTTCAAGTCCTCGACCAACCGCGCCCCGCGCCAATGCACCAAGGGCGAACAGGGCGAGGAACACGAACTCGGCCTCGAACTGCGCGTACTGGCCGACGTCGGCCTGCTCGGCCTGCCCAACGCCGGCAAGAGCACGCTGATCCGCGCCATCTCCGCCGCCCGCCCGAAGGTAGCCGACTATCCGTTCACCACGCTGCACCCCAATCTCGGTGTCGTCCGCGTCGGCGCCGAAAAGAGCTTTGTCGTAGCCGATGTGCCAGGCCTGATTGAAGGTGCCGCCGACGGCGCCGGCCTGGGCATCCGCTTCCTCAAGCACCTGCAGCGCACGCGCATCCTGCTTCACCTCGTCGACATCGCCCCGATCGATCCCGGCGCCGATCCCGTACGCGATGCCAAGGCCATCGTCGGCGAACTGGCCAAGCACGACCCGGAACTGGTCGAGAAGCCACGCTGGTTGATCCTCAACAAGCTCGACCTGATCCCCGAAGAAGACCGCGAAAAGGCGATCAAGGACTTCCTCAAGGCCTACAAGAAAGCCACCAAGTACGACGGCCCGGTTTTCCCGATCGCCGCCATCAACGGCGAAGGCACCAAGCCGCTGATCTACGCCATCCAGGAAGCCCTCGAACAGATGGCCATTCCGGAGGTTGCCGACGACGAGGACGAAGAAGGCACGGCGGAAGAAGCATGAGCCAGACCCGCCTCGCCAACGCCAAACGCCTGGTCGTCAAGGTCGGCTCGGCACTGGTCACCAACAACGGCACCGGCCTCGACCTCGACGCCATCAATGACTGGGCGCGGCAGATCGCCGCGTTGCGCGCACAGGGACGTGAAATCACACTCGTCTCGTCAGGTGCGGTCGCCTGCGGCGTACAGCGCCTGGGCTGGGGACGCCGTCCGAAAACCGTGCACGAGAAGCAGGCTGCTGCCGCCGTCGGCCAGGCCGGACTGGTCGAAGCCTACGAGGCAGCCTTCAGCAAGCATGGCTTGCGCACCGCGCAGATTCTGCTCACCCACGACGACCTGGCCGACCGCAAACGCTACCTGAATGCCCGCTCGACGCTGACCACCCTGCTCGAACTCGGCGTCGTGCCCATCATCAACGAAAACGACACCGTCGTCACCGACGAGATCAAGTTCGGCGACAACGACACCCTTGGCGCCCTGGTCGCCAACCTGCTCGAAGCCGATGCGCTGATCATCCTGACCGACCAGAAGGGCCTGTACACCGCCGACCCGCGCAAGGACCCCGGTGCCACGCTGATCGAGGAAGCCGCCGCCGGCGACGCATCACTGGAAGCCATGGCCGGTGGCGCCGGAAGCCAGGTCGGCACCGGCGGCATGATCACCAAAGTCATCGCCGCCAAGCGCGCTGCCCGCAGCGGCGCCCACACCGCCATCGCCAGCGGCCGCGAAGCCGATCCGATCATCAGACTCGCTGCCGGCGAAGCGGTCGGCACCCTGCTGGTTTCGCAAACCCC
>DATGXM010000503.1:0-1836 GCA_035298985.1 Azonexus sp.
ATCATGCGCCATCGCCTGCCGATGACGGCGCCGGAGTCGGTCGAACTCGGTTTCTACGATGCCTGCCTGCCAGGACCGGGATTCGCCGTCGACGTGGCGCGCCGCGCCGCGGAGCTGGCGGCGGCGCCGGATATCGCCGAGCGCCTGGCCGCCAAGCGGGCCAAGCGCCAGGCCGACGAGGAAGCCAAGCCACTGGCTGCCTATCGCGAAGCGGAATTGAACGAAATGCGCCGCAATTTCTACGGTTTCGACCCGTCCTACCATGTCGCGCGCTATCATTTCGTTTCCCGTTCGCCGCACTCGTGGACCCCTCGCCACCTGGCCCGGCACCGCGACATCGACTGGAAAGTTCCTGAATGAGTGTGACCAGCCTGCGAAAACTGCCCGCCATCCTTGTCGTCGATGACGAGGTGCGTTCGCAGGAAGCGCTGCGCCGGACGCTGGAAGAGGATTTCGACGTGCTGTGCGCGTCGGATGCCGACGAAGGCATGGCAATACTCGAACGCGAGCAGTCGGTGACCGGCATCCGCATTGTGCTGTGCGACCAGCGCATGCCGGGAACGACTGGGGTACAGTTCCTGCGCGAGGTGCGCAATCGCTGGCCGGACATCGTGCGCATCATCCTGTCCGGCTATACCGATGCCGAGGACATCATCACCGGCGTCAACGAAGCCGGCATCTGGCAATACCTGCTCAAGCCCTGGCAGCCCGAACAACTGCTGCTGACCCTGCAGCGCGCCGCCGAAGTTTGGCGCCTGCAGCAGGAAAACCAGCGCCTGTCGCTCGACCTGCGTACCGCCGAGCCGGTGCTCAAGCGGCATGTCGAGACCAAGCAGGAGAAGGTGAAGAGCAGCTTTGGCCTGAGCAGCTTCATCCGCGCTGCTGGCAGCCCGATCAATGCGGTATGTGACCTGGTGCACCGGGTAGCGCCCTTCGACCTGTCGGTGATGGTGACCGGCGAGTCGGGCTCCGGCAAGGAAATGATCGCCCGCGCCATCCACTACGAGAGCCGCCGGGCGAGCAAGGCTTTCATCACCGAAAACTGCGGCGCCCTGCCCGACACCCTGCTCGAATCCGAACTGTTCGGCTACAAGCGCGGCGCTTTCACCGGGGCGGTCGAGGACCGGGTCGGCCTCTTCCAGCAGGCCGACGGCGGCACGCTGTTCCTCGACGAAATCGGCGAAACCAGCCCGGCCTTCCAGGTCAAGCTGCTGCGCGTGCTGCAGGAGGGGGAGTTCCGGCCGCTGGGCAGCAACCGCGCCGTGCATGTCGACGTCCGGGTCATCGCCGCGACCAATCGCGACCTCGAGGAAGACGTGCGCACCGGCCGTTTCCGCGAAGACCTCTATTACCGGCTGGCGACCATCTCGCTGCACGTGCCGCCGCTGCGCGAACGGACCATGGACCTGCCGCTGCTCGCCAACCGCCTGCTCGAATCGAGCTGCCAGGCGCTGGGCAAGCCGGTCGAGGGTTTCACCAAGGAAGCGATGGCCTGCATCGCCGCCTACCGCTGGCCGGGCAATGTGCGCGAATTGCAGAACGAAATCCTGCGCATGGTCGCGCTGTCGACGACGCCCCTGCTCGGTGCCGACCTGTTGTCGCCGCGCGTGCTGCGCACGCCGGTCGGCGAAACACCGGTGGATGAACTGGCGTGGACCTCCGGCCTGAGCGGCGGCCTGAAGGAACGCATGGACCAGCTGGAAATGCATGTTCTCAAGGAGGCGATGATCCGCCTGCGCTGGAACAAGTCGCGGGCGGCGCGCGAACTCGGCCTGTCGCGCGTCGGCCTGCGTGCCAAGCTGGTGCGCTACGGCCTGGAGCAGGCCGAATGAAGGT
>DATGXM010000504.1:0-3392 GCA_035298985.1 Azonexus sp.
AGCCGAAATCGACATGCTCGAAGCGCACTTCGCCCCGCTCCACCCGCAGGTCCGCCGGCGTCGGCGGGTCGGCGATTTCCAGGCGCTCGTCGAGCAGGCGGAACATGCGTTCGGCGTTGACCACCGCGTCGCGCGCCTGGCGGAAGACGAAGCCAAGCGAATTGAGCGGCAGGCAGACCTGGATCAGGTAGGCATTGACCAGCACCAGGTCGCCCACCGTCATGCTGCCGTGCACGACGTTGTAGCCGGCCAGCAGCATGACCCCGGCGACGCCGCCGGCGATGATGCCGCTCTGGCCGACGTGCAGGAAGAACAGCGCCTGCTGGTTGCGCACGCCGACCTCGACCCAGCGGCCGAGGATGCCGGAAAACCGTTGCTGTTCGAAATCCTCGTTGGTGTAGTACTTGACCGTCTCGTAGTTGAGCATGCTGTCGACCAGGTGGCTGTTGGCGCGCGAATCGAGCTTGTTGAGCTGGCGCTGGTAGATGGCGCGGCGCTCGGTATAGGAGACGGTGAAGGAGCCGTAGACCACGAAGGTGACGAAGATGATGAAGGTGAACCACAGGCTGTAATTGAAGCTCATGATGCCGACCACCCCGCCGATTTCGACCAGCGTGGGCAGGATGGTGAACAGCCCGACGCCGAGCAGGAAGCCGACCCCGGTCGTGCCGCGCTCGACGTCGCGGGTGACGCCGCCGGTATGGCGCAGGGCGTGGAAACGGACGCTCAGGCGATGCAGGTGCTCGAAGACCTGCAGCATGAACCCGGAAACGATGCTTTGCGTGACGCGGGCGAAGACCAGATCGCGGATTTCGCCGAACAGGGTGCCGAGAAAGCGCAGGACGGCATAGGCGAGCAGCAGGAATACCGGTACGGCCAGCACAGGCTTCGGGCCACCGAAGGCATCGACCACCGCCTTGAGCGCCAGCGGCACGGCGATCACCGCCAGCTTGGCGAGCACGACCAAGGCCAGGGCGGCCAGCGTGCGGTTGCGATAACGCAACACGGCGGTCCTCAACAATCGCAGGACAAAGGCGATTGTTGAGGACGACGGTGTCGGGGACATGGCGCAGAACGGGCGGTTTACGCCCGTTCGCGTTCACCAAAGGCGCGCTTCAGAGGCCAGTCGTGGGTGACGACCAGTAAGTGCGCTGCCCGTAGTAGTCATGCACTTGCGTGGCCCAGGTCGTATCGGCCATCGAAGGCCAGTGATCCTTGTCGAAGCCCGGGGCGTTCTTGAGCCTGTCCTTGTCCACATCGAGGACGAAGCGCTTGTTGTCGGCATCCAGGGTCAATGCACCCCAGGGGATGGCGAACAGCTTGTCGCCGATGCCGAGAAAACCACCCGAGGACAATACCGCATAGGCCACCTTGCCGGTGCGCACGTCGATCATGATGTCCTTGATCTCGCCAAGGTCCTCGCCTTGGGCGTTGACCACATCATCGCCCTCCAGCGTATCAGTCGCCATGATCTCGGGACCGGGACCCTCGCCGGGCGTGCCGCCCATGATCTTGGCTTGCCCGCCTGTTTGTGTGCTACCTGGATTAATTGCACTTGCCATTTCGTTTCTCCTGTAATTCCTGTAATCAATGCGAGGCCCCAGAAAACCATGGGCTGCGCCTCAGTGGGTCGATTCTTCCCGACCCTTGCTTTTGCCGGACCCGGAACTGCTGCTCTTGCCGGATTCGGAAGAACTGGATCCCTCGCCGAAAGTCGTGCTCCCGGTGTGGGCAGACTGGCCGGATTGAGCCGATTGGCCGAGCTGCGACTGACCGGATTGGCTCGATTGGCCAGACTGACTGCTCGATTGCGATTGGCCGGATTGCGACGACTGGACGCGGACATGGTTTTCGACGTCCTTGACGCCCCAGCAGTTGTCGGCGATGTCCTCGATGGTGTGGCGCATGCGACGCTCGGGAACGGTTCCTTCCAGCGTGACGCAGCCTTCCTTCACATTGACGCTGACTTCGCTGATGTCGACCGAGTCCTCTTCGCTCAGGCGTTCGCAGACGGCTTCCCGGATGCGTTCGTCGGAACGCACGAAATCCTTGGGACCGCGCCGGTTGCGGCTGCTCTGGCCCTGCTGGCCGTAACGCTGGCTGCCGCTCTGCCCGGAAGAACTCATGCCACCCATGCCGGACTGGCCGGACCAGCCGCCCTGACCGTACGACTGCCCACCCGACCCGAAGGACTGGCTGCCCTGGCCGCCATACGATTGGCCACCACCATAGCCGCCGCCATAGCCGCCACCCTGGCCCTGCCCGAATTCCTGCTGGCCGTAACCCTGGCTGCCGCCAAAGCCCTGTTGCCCGCCCTGTTCATAGCGCGGGGAATAGGGACGCGACGAGGACTGGCCGTAATAGCGTTCCTGGCCGCCACCGCGGCCGTAGTCCTCGGATTCGTAGCCGCCGTATCCGCCCTGACCCGAGCGGGATTGGCCGGAACCCTGGTAGGAGGAACCCTGACCATAACCACCGCCGCGGAAGGACTGCGACTCGCCGCCCCAGCCGCCCTGTCCCTGTTGCGATCCTTCGCCATAACGGCCGGACTGCGACTGGTATTCGGGGCGGTCGCCGTATTCCGACTCGGAATAGCCGCCTTCAGAGCCGTGCTGGCGGGACCTTCCGTACTCGGGGGACTGCTGCTCGCCTTCGTAGCGGAAACGCTCCCAATCCCCGCGAGACGAGCCTGATGATGAATGTTGCGATCTCATGTGTGTTGCTCCTTTTTGCCATGACCGGAAATGATCCCCATCGGAAACCGACATCCAGTCTTACCGAGGGACCTTTCCGACTTGCCGCAATCGGCATGCCCGTCGTTCCTCCCGGTGTGCCGTGTAAAACCTGCCCGGTGCCGCTTTTCAGACCCGGCTGCGCTCGAGCAATTGCAGTTGCAGTTCGACGTGCGCCGGAACCACGCGGCGCCGTTTCAACACCCAGGGCAGCCCGCGCAAGCTGTCGCCGAGGGTGCGCACCAGGCCCGGGCCGCGGGCCGCGGCCCACAGGCGGCGGGCGGTTTCGCGCAAGGCGGCGGCAAGCGGCCGGCGCAGCCAGGCGCACCACAGCGCGTTGCGCAGCAGCAGGCGACGGCGGGTACCGGTGTCGCGCTTCGACGACGGGTAGTGATGGACGACCAGGTGCGGGGCATAAGCCAGGTACCAGCCGGCGGCCATCAGGTCGAGGCTGAGCAGTTCTTCCTCGCCACCCAGGAACAGGCGCGGCTCGTAGCCGCCAGCCGACAGAAAGGCCGCCCGGCGCACCACGCAGGCCCCGGCCAGCATGCCGGTGACGGTGGTGATGCCTTCCGGGTCGGCCAGCCGGGGCAAGGGACTGGCTGCCATCAGCGTGCTGGTCGGGTCCTCGCGCTGCGTCGGGCCGACCAGCACGCGGGC
>DATGXM010000505.1:0-3917 GCA_035298985.1 Azonexus sp.
GTTGGCCAGGTTTTCCAGTTCGCCGAGCAGGGTGGCGTCGAAGGGGCGGCCGGCCACCGCGTCGTCGATGGCCCGGCGATAGGCCTGGCAGGTGCGGGCGACGTAGTAGGGGCTCTTGGTGCGCCCTTCGATCTTCAGCGAATCGACGCCGATCTCGGCCAGGCGATGCACGTGCTCGATGGCGCGCAGGTCCTTCGAATTCATGATGTAGGTGCCGTGCTCGTCTTCCTCGATGGGCATCAGTTCGCCCGGGCGCTGTTTTTCCTCGAGCAGGATTTCCGCGTCGCGGTCCATGAACTGCACCGCCTGTTCGGCTGGCGTATGCACTTTGTAATCCCAGCGGCAGGAGTTGGTGCAGGTGCCCTGGTTGGGGTCGCGGTGGTTGAAGTAGCCGGAGAGCAGGCAGCGGCCGGAGTAGGCGATGCACAGGGCGCCGTGGACGAAGACTTCGAGTTCGATGTCCGGGCATTGCTGGCGGATTTCGGCCACTTCGTCGAGCGACAGTTCGCGCGACAGGATGATGCGGGTGAGCCCCAGCTTCTTCCAGAAACGGACGGCCGCCCAGTTGACCGTATTCGACTGCACCGACAGATGGATGGCCTGCTCGGGCCAGGCCTCGCGTACCATGTCGATCAGGCCGGGGTCGGACATGATCAGGGCATCCGGCTTCAGCGCGATGACCGGCGCCATGTCGGCCAGGTAGGTGGTCAGCTTGGCGTTGTGCGGAAAGATATTGCTGACGACGAAAAACTGCTTGCCGCGGGCGTGCGCCTCGGCGATGCCGTCGCCCAGTTTTTCCAGGGTGCCGAATTCGTTGTTGCGCACGCGCAGGCTGTAGCGCGGCTGGCCGGCATAGATCGCATCGGCGCCAAAATCGAAGGCCGTGCGCATCATGTCGAGCGAGCCGGCCGGAGCGAGAAGTTCGGGCGCCTTGCGCATAGTAGAATCCAGAAAAAACCGCGAATTGTAGAGCGTATGACCGAAGAAATCCTGATCAATTTCACGCCGCAGGAAACCCGTGTTGCCGTTATGCAACAAGGAGTTGTGCAGGAGCTGCACATCGAACGGACGGCGAGTCGCGGGCTGGTCGGCAACGTCTATCTCGGCCGCATCTGCCGGATTCTGCCGGGCATGCAGTCGGCCTTCGTCGAGATCGGTCTGGAGCGCACGGCCTTCCTGCATGTCGCCGATATCTGGCAGCCGCGCGAGACGGCGACCGAGCGGCCGATCGAGCGCATCCTGGCCGAAGGGCAGAGCATCGTCGTGCAGGTGGTCAAGGACCCGATCGGCACCAAGGGGGCGCGGCTGTCGACCCAGATTTCCATCGCCGGCCGCATGCTGGTCTATCTGCCGCAGGAAAAGCATATCGGCATCTCGCAGCGCATCGAGTCCGAGGCCGAGCGCGAGGCGCTGCGCGAACGGCTGACCAAGCTGATGCCGGCTGATGAAAAGGGCGGCTTCATCGTGCGCACCATGGCCGAAAACGCCAGCGAGGAAGAATTCGCCACCGATATCGCCTATCTCAAGAAAACCTGGGCCGACATCCGCGACAAGGCCCGCATTTCCGCGCCGCCGACCCTGCTTTACCAGGAGCTGTCGCTCGGCCAGCGCGTGCTGCGCGATTTCGTCAATCCGGAAACCACGCGCATCGTCATCGACTCGCGGGAGAATTTCCAGAAACTCACCGTCTTCGCCGAGGAATACACGCCGGCCGTGCTGTCGCTACTTGAGCACTACACCGGCCAGCGCCCGCTGTTCGATCTGCATGGCGTCGAGGAGGAAATCCAGAAGGCGCTTGCCCGGCGCGTCGACCTGAAATCCGGCGGCTACCTGATCATCGACCAGACCGAGGCGATGACCACCATCGACGTCAATACCGGCGGCTTCGTCGGCGTGCGCAATTTCGACGACACCATCTTCAAGACCAATCTGGAAGCGGCGGTGACCATCGCCCGCCAGCTGCGTTTGCGGAACCTCGGCGGCATCATCATTGTCGATTTCATCGACATGGAAAACGAGGAGCACAAGAAAGCCGTGCTCGATGAATTCAACAAGGCGCTGGCCCGCGACCATACCCGGCTGACGGTCAACGGCTTTACGGCGTTGGGCCTGGTCGAGATGACGCGCAAGCGGACGCGCGAATCGCTGGCCCATGTGCTGTGCCAGACCTGTCCGACCTGCAGCGGCCGGGGCGAGGTCAAGACGGCGCGCACCGTGGCCTACGAAATCCTGCGCGAACTGCTGCGCGAGGCCCGCCAGTTCAATGCCCGCGAATACCGCATCCTGGCCGGGCCGGACGTCGTCGACCTGTTCCTTGACGAAGAATCGCAGGCGCTGGCCATGCTTTCCGACTTCATCGGCAAGCCGGTGTCCCTGCAATCCGAACCCAGCTATTCACCCGAGCAATACGACATCGTCCTGATGTAAAGCCGCGAGGAGAATCCCATGAAAATTGGACCCGAGTTCGATAGCCTTGTACCGGCGCAGTCCTTCGACCGCCGAAGCTTCATCGTGACCTCGCTGGGGGCGGGCTTTGCCGTCGCCACCCAGTCGGCACTGGCGCAGACGGCGATCAAGACCGATGACGCCGGCCTCCTCGCTGGCGAGATCAAGGTATCGGTCAAGGACGGCGACATGGTGGCCTACCGCGCGCTGCCGAGCGGCCAGGCCAGGCCGCCGGTGGTGCTGGTGGTCTCCGAGATCTTCGGCGCTCACGAATACATCCGCGATATCTGCCGGCGCCTGGCCAAGCTGGGTTACTGCGCCATCGCCCCGGAACTGTTCGCCCGCCAGGGCGATCCGCGCGAAATTGCCAGCATTCCGGAAATCCAGGCCAGGATCACCAGCAAGACGCCGGACGCCCAGGTCCTGAGCGACCTCGACGCCTGCGTCGCGTGGGCCGCCGGCAAGGGCGCCGACACCAGCCGGCTGGCCATTACCGGCTTCTGCTGGGGAGGGCGCATCGCCTGGCTCTACGCCGCGCACAATCCCGGCTTGAAGGCTGGCGTGGCGTGGTACGGCCGTCTGGTGGGTGCCGCCAGCGACATCACACCCCGGCAACCGATCGATCTGGCCGGCCAGCTGAAAGCGCCGGTGCTGGGGCTCTATGGCGGCCTCGACGCGGGCATTCCGCTGGAAACCGTCGAGGCCATGGAAAAGGCGCTCAAGCAGGGCAGTCCGGCCGCGCGGGCTTCGGAAATCCATGTCTATGACAACGCCCCGCACGCTTTCCATGCCGATTACCGGCCCAGCTACCGCCAGGAAGAAGCCGAGGACGGCTGGAAAAAGATGCTGGACTGGTTCCGTAAAAACGGTATCTGAGTGCCGATTCGAGGCCGAAAATACGCGCCTTCGTGCTACCCTTCGCGCCTCGACTCGTTCCCGTTGCATCATGACCACAGAAACCACCACCGACAAACCCGTCGACGCGCGCGCCCTGCTCAAGGACCTGCAAAACCGCTTCGACGTCTTCCGCAATTTCAGCCCGCTGGCCATCGGTATCGACAAACAGGTTTTCGCCCAGTTGCCCGAGGTCAGCAAGAAGTCGCTGCGCCTCGCCATGCGCAGCCACACCATTTCGACGCGTTACCTGAAGGAAATGGAAAAGGGCACCGTGCGGCTGAATCTGGATGGCACGCCGGCCGGTGAAGTGACCGACGAGAATCGTCAGCACGCCACCGAGCAGCTGCGCGAACGCTTCAAGAAGCAGGCCGAGCAACGCAAGGCGGCCGAAGCCGAAGCCAAGGCCGAACAGCGCCGACAGGAAAAGCTGAACCAGCTGGCCGAGAAATTCGGCCGCAAGTAAGCGACGCCAGCCACAAAGAAAAAGGCCAGTCGATCGACTGGCCTTTTTGCTGGAATTTTGTGGTTGCGGGGGCAGGACTTGAACCTGCGACCTTCGGGTTATGAGCCCGACG
>DATGXM010000506.1:0-4599 GCA_035298985.1 Azonexus sp.
CGTGGAGGATGACGGCCAGGTCGAAACCCTTGAGCTGGCTCGCAGCCCGGCGGAAGCCCCGCCATTTGCCGTCGTAGGCAATCAGTTCGTCCACCTCGGCCAGGCCGGTGAACAGTTGCTGCAGCGCGGGATGCACGAGCAGCGTGATATGGGCCTGCGGGTAGGTCTGGCGCAGCGCCCGCAGGCCGGGCGTGGACAGCAGCGTGTCGCCCAGCGCGGTGCAGGAAATGGCCAGGATGCGGCGGATGGCCGGCGTACCGAGTTCCTCGGCCGGACGCGGCCGGCGGTCGAGCGCCCGTTTCAGCCGCAGCCAGCGGTAGAGCAGCGGTTCGCGCAGACGCAGGCGCATCAGTGGCCCTTCTTGCCCGACTTCAAGCCGAGATAAAGGGCCGACAGCAGCGGCCGGCCGTAGAGGCCCAGGCGCCCGCCGAACCACTGGGCCGGCTTGTCCTTGATGACCAGGCGCGGAATCCGGACCGGGTCGGTATCGCGGCGCACGACGCCATGCTCGGTGGTGTACAGGTGGGTGAAACCGGCAGCCAGGGCGACGCGCTGGTAGGCGGCGTCGTAATAACCCTGCGGCCAGCACAGGTGCGGTGTCGCGCAGCCCAGCCTGGCAGCCAGCGTGGCGCGCGAGGCGGCCAGGTCGTCGGCCAGCGCCAGGTCACGCGCTGCCTGATTGGCAATCTGGCGATCCCAGCGGGTGTGGCTGTGGGTGTGTGAATGGAAGTCGAAAGTGCCGGCGGCACGCATGGCCTCGACTTCCGACCAGCGCAGGAAGGCGTCGTCGAGCTTGCCGTCGGCGGCGGCAGCCATCGCCTGGCTGTGGGTCGGCACTTCCGGCACGCCGGGTTGGCCGGCATGCGGGCGCAACGGGCCGTCGCCGATCCAGCCGGTGATCAGGAACAGCGTGGCGCGCTGGCCGAATTCCTTGAGCACCGGGTGCGCGTACACCCAGTTATCGAGGTAGCCGTCGTCGAAGGTGACCAGCACGCTCTTTTTCGGCACCACGCCACTGGCCAGGGCCTGGGCGAAGTCATCGGTGGACAGGGTTTTCCAGCCGTTTTCGGCCAGCCACTGCATATGCGCCCGGAAATTATCCGGCGAGCAGGTCACCAGCCCGGGCTTGGGGCTGATGTGGTGGTACATCAGCACGGGCAGCGGCTGCCCGAGGCTCATTGTTCCTCCAGCAGGCGCTCGTACAGCTGTTCCATGCCTTGCGCCATGACTTCGCGGGCAAATTTGCGATGCACGAATTCCGTAGCGTTGGCGCCCATCGACTGGCGCAGCACCGGGTCGGCCAGCAGGCGGCTGAGCGGCTCGATCAGCGCCTTGCCGTCATGGGCGGGAACGAGGTAGCCCGTCTTACCTTCGAGGATCACTTCCGGCACACCGTCGACGTTGGTCGCCACCGCCGGCAGGCCCATTGCGCCGGCCTCGATGAAGGCGGTGCCGAGGGCTTCCTGATGGGTCGGCAGCACGAAGACGTCGAGCGAGGCGAGCACGTTGGTCACGTCGCGGCGCAGGCCGAGCAGGTGAACGCGCCCTTCCAGCCCGTCGACCGCGATGCGCGCCTTCAGATTGTCGGTCTGCGGCCCGTCGCCGGCGAAGACGAAATGGGCGTTCGGGAAGCGCGCCAGCACTTCCGGCGCCGCATCGAGTATCTCGGCATGCCCCTTCTTGGCGCGCAGGATGGCGACCGTGCCGATCAGCAGGGCATCGGCCGGCAGGCCCAGTTCCTCGCGCAGGTTGCCCTGCACGGTGGCGCGGTCGTAGCGCGAGAAATCGACGCCGGTCGGGATGGTGGTGATGCCGTCGCGCGGCACGCCGGCCTCGACCAGGTAGTTCTCGACGAACTTGCTGACCGTCACGACATGGTCGGGCAGCACGCTGTAGGTGAATTTCGACGTAATCGGCAGCGCCAGGTGGCGGGTGCGGACGATGGCCGGGCGGTTCATCATCGTGCGTGCCGCCATGCCAGCCAGTTGGGTGTCGCGGCCGCTGTGCGTATTGACGATGTCGGCGTTGAAACGCTTGATGACCGAGCGCAGACGGATGATCGCCGGCAGGTCGATGGCACCGCGCATATCGACGACGAAGGTCTCGAAACCCGCTTCCTTGGCGCGATCCAGAATGCGCGCCCCAGGCCGGCCGACGACGGCCAGCGTGTGGCCCCGGTCGCGCATGGTGACCAGCTCGTTCAGCGTACGGTTTTCCTGGCCGCCCCAACCTTTCGACGACTCGGTGTGCAGGATGCGCATCAGACAGCGACCTCTTCCGCCTTCTGCATGCGGTACAGGCGGGCGTACAGGCCGTCGTGGGCGAGCAGTTCGGCGTGCGAACCCTCTTCCTGCTTGTGGCCGTGAGCGAGCGCGATGATGCGGTCGGCGCGTTCGATGGTCGATAGGCGATGGGCGATGACCAGCGTGCTACGCCCCTTCATCAACTCGTCGAGGGCGGCCTGGACGTGGCGCTCGGATTCGGTGTCGAGCGCCGAGGTCGCCTCGTCGAGGATCAGGATGGGCGCGTTCTTCAGGATGGCGCGGGCGATGGCCAGGCGCTGGCGCTGGCCGCCGGACAGCTTGACGCCGTTTTCGCCGATCATCGTGTTCAGGCCATCGGGCAGGGCCTCGATGAATTCCAGCGCGTGCGCCGCCTTGGCCGCGGCGCGGATTTCGTCGAGGGTCGCGTCGCGCTTGCCGCCGTAGGCGATGTTGGCGCCGATGGTGTCGTTGAACAGCACGACATCCTGGCTGACCAGCGCGATGTTGTCGCGCAGGCTGTTCAGGCGGATGTTGGGCAGGGCGTGGCCATCGACGCGGATTTCGCCGGCATCGAGGGCGTAGAAGCGGGGCAGCAGGTTGGCCGCCGTCGTCTTGCCGCTACCCGACGGACCGACCAACGCCACGCACTCGCCCGGGCGCAGGGTCAGCGACACACCGTCGAGGGCCGGCCGCTCGGCGCCGGGATAGGTGAAGGTGACCTTGTCGAACTCGACCAATCCTTGGGCGCGCCCCAGTTCTTCCTTACCGCTGTCCGGCTCGGCATCCTCATCGACCAGCGCAAAGACGCTTTCCGCTGCCGCCAAACCGCGCTGGATCGGCGCATTGACGTCGGTTACCCGCTTCAGCGGCGCCATCAGCATCAGCATGGCGGTGACGAAGGAGACGAAGCTGCCGACTGTCGTCTGGTCGCTGGAGGCCTGCTTGAGCGCGACGCCCATGATGATGGCGACGCCGGTTGCGGCAAAGAACTGAACCAGCGGCGACTGCGCCGCCGAGGCCATGGTCGCCCGCATGGCCAGCCGGCGCTGCTCGCGCACCGACTGGTAGAAACGGTCTTCTTCGTAGGCCTGGCCGCCGAAAATCTTGACCACCTTGTGGCCCTCGATGGCTTCCTGCAGCACCTGCGTGATCTTGCCCATCGACTCCTGCTGGCCGCGCGCCACAGCGCGCAGGCGCTTGCTGAAGACGCGCACGACGACGGCGATGAACGGCACCACGGAAAGCGTGATCAGGGTCAGCTGCCAGTTCAGCCAGAGCAGCCAGATGAGCAGGCCGACGATGGACAGCGAATCCTTGATCAGCGAGGTCAGCGCATTGGTCGCCGCGCCGGCGACGCCGGTCACGTCGTAGGCGATGCGCGACATCAGGCGGCCGGACAGGTTGTCGCTGTAGTAGCGGGTCGGCAGGCGGACCATGCGGGCGAACATGGCTTGGCGCAATTCGGCGACGACGTTGTTCGACACCCAGCTCATCAGGTAGTCGCCGAGAAAACCGAAAATGGCGCGTACGAGGAAGATACCCATGATGGCCAGCGGGTAGAACAGCCAGTCCCACGGGCCGTTGGCCTTGGAAAAACCGTCGTCGAGCAGCGATTTCATGATCGCCGGAAAGACCGGTTCCGCCAGCGAGGACAGCCCCATGCACGCCAGCGCGGCGAGAAAGGCCTTCCAATAGGGGCGGACATAGGTCAGCAGCCGGAGATAGAGCTCGCGGCTGGTCATGTCGTGCGACATGCAAATCCTTGAAGCAAAAAGTAGAACCGGTGATTATACCTTGGCCGCGTCAGCGGCCCAGCGCACGGTAGAGCGCCAGCAGGCGATCGGCCATCGCCGGCAGGGTCAGCGGTTCGGCCACGGCGCGTGCCGCCGTTCGGGCTGCCGCATTGCCGGCCAGCCCGGCCAGGTCGTCGAGATGCTGCGCCAGACCATTGATATCGAGGGCATCGACCACCCAGCCGTTGTCACCGGAACGCACCCATTCCTGTGCCCCGCAGGTCGTCGAGGTGACCACTGGCAGGCCACAGGCCAGGGCTTCCAGGGCCGCATTGGGGCACGGATCGTAGAGCGTCGGCAGCACGAAACCGTCAGCCGCCCCGTACCACGGGCGGACATCCTTGAGCGGCCCGGTGAATAGCACGCGCCGGCTCAGCCCAAGCAGTTCGGACAGCTTCCGCATCGCCTTCAGCTTGCGATCGGCGCCGACGATGACGATGCGCGCATCCTTTCGCTGCATGCGCGCCGCGGCCCGCAGCAACTGCGGCACGCCCTTGCGCTCGAAGCCGCTGCCGACGAAGAGCAGCAACGGCGCTTCGTCC
>DATGXM010000507.1:0-2973 GCA_035298985.1 Azonexus sp.
CTACGGCCTGGAAGTGCACCGCGGCATCGCCAGGACCGGCGTCGTCGGCGTGCTGCGCGCCGGCACCTCGCCACGGATGGTCGGCCTGCGCGCCGACATGGATGCCCTGCCGCTGGCCGAGCTGAACGAATTTCCGCATCACTCCAAACACCACGGCAAGATGCACGCCTGCGGCCACGACGGGCACACCGCCATGCTGCTCGGCGCGGCGCGTTACCTGGCCGGCCAGCCGGATTTCGACGGCATCGCCGTATTCATCTTCCAGCCGGCCGAGGAATCGGAGGGCGGGGCGGCGGTGATGATCGAGGACGGCCTGTTCGAGCGCTTTCCGGTCGAGGCGGTTTTTGGCCTGCATAACTGGCCGGGCATCCCGGTTGGCGAGATGATGGCCATGCCGGGGCCGGTGATGGCCGGCACCTGCGCTTTCGAGATCACCGTGCGCGGCCACGGCTGCCACGCCGCCATGCCGCACCAGGGCGTCGATTCCATCGTCGCCGGGGCGCAGCTGGTGCAGGCCCTGCAGACCGTGGTCAGCCGCACGCTGCACCCCTGCGAATCGGCGGTGGTCAGCGTCACGCAATTTCATGGCGGCGAGGCGTGGAACATCATTCCGGAAGAGGTGGTGCTGCGCGGCACCATCCGCACCTTCAAGCCGGAAGTCCAGGAAGCGGTCGAACGCGCCATCGAGCGCCTGTGCAGCGGCATTGCGGCGGCCAACGGGGCGCAGATCAGCGTCGTTTTCGACCATCGCTACCCACCGACGGTGAATAGCGCAGCCGAGGCGAAGTTCTGCCAGCAGGTTGCCGCCGAGGTGTTCGGCCCGGAAAAGGTGCTGACCGATATCCTGCCGTCGATGGGCGCCGAGGATTTCGCCTACATGCTGAACGAAAAGCCGGGCTGCTACGTGTGGCTGGGCAACGGCCCGGGCACCGGCGGCTGCACGCTGCACAACCCGCATTACGACTTCAACGACGAACTGCTGACCCTGGGCACTAGCTATTGGGTCAATCTGGTTCGTCGCTGGTTGCCGCTCGCTGCGTCATAGCCGGAAACAGGCCACCTGCTGCGTCAGGGCGGCCGACATGCCCTGCAGACGCTGGGCGGAGGCGACGACTGTCTGCATGGCCTGCGCCGCATCGTCGATCAGCTGGCGGACCTCGTCGATGTGGCGCTGCATGTTGCCCTCGCTCTTGGACTCGACATCGATGGCCGCCGTGATGCGGGCAACGACCGCGCTGACTTCCAGCGAACTGGCATTCATGCGGTCGAAGGCTTCGCGGGCATGGTTGGCCAGATTGACGCTTTCGTCGACCTGCTGCAGCCCGCTTTCCATGCCCTCGACGGCGCGGGCGGTGCCGGTACGGATGCCGTCCACCATGGCGGAAATTTCGGCGGTGGACAGTGTCGTGCGCTCGGCGAGTTTGCGCACTTCGTCAGCTACGACGGCAAAACCGCGACCCTGTTCACCGGCCCGCGCCGCTTCGATGGCGGCATTGAGGGCGAGCAGGTTGGTCTGGCTGGCAATATCGGAGATGACCCCGAGAATGGAGTTGATCTGCGCCGACTGGATGCCCAGGTCGCGGATGTGGCTGGCGGTGGACTGGACGGCTTGCGCCATGGCCTTGGTTTCGTCGGCGGCCCGGCCGGCCAGTTCCGCTCCGCTGCCGGATATCTGGCTGGAATCGGCGACGATGCGCTCGGCTTCGCCGACGGCACCCATCACGTCTTGCAGGCTGGCGGCCAGGGTTTGCGCGTTGGCCACCATGGCATTGGCAACGGCCAGTTGCTGCTGGCTGCCACTGGCAACCTGATTGGTGGTAGCCGCCATCTGGCTCGCCGTCTGGGCGACGTCGCTGGCATGGCCGGCCAGTGCGCTGACCAGCTGGCGCAGCTGGCCCTGCATGGCTGCCAATGCAGCGAGCAGGCTGTTCTGGTCGCCGGCGGCCAGGATGATCGGCTGGGTCAGGTCGCCGGTAGCCACGGCATTCGCCACCTGGCGCGCATAGGCCGGCTCGCCGCCGAGCTCGCGGCGAATGTAGGCCAGCATGCTGATGACGCTGGCGACGCTGACCAGGCCGGCAAGGATGGAGAGGCCAAGGATGATGTTGTGCAGGGTTTGCGTCTTGCCGGAAACGGCCTCGCGCTCCGCTTCGGTAGCCTTGCGGATGGCTTCCAGATCGTCGAGCAGGGCTTTTTTCAAGGTGCGCCAGGCGGGGGTTTCCTGCGAATTGATCAGCGCTTTCGCCTCGTCGTCGCGGCCCGCCTTGATCGCGGCGAGTACGTTCTGCTGGGCCTGGGATTGCGCCTGGGCAAGCGGACCCAGGCGATCGACGGCAGTGGCGAATCCTTCCACCGCACCGGCGGCCTGGGTGGCCCGCTCGTGGGCCGTGGCGAAATCCTTGCGCGCCTTGTCCAGGTTTTCGTAGGCCTTGGGATTGGCCGGATCGAGAACGATGTTGCGCAGGGCCTGCCCCATCTGCAGGCCCTGGCTGTACATTTCCTGATAGCTTTGCTGTACGGTGCCGATGCCGTCGAGAAAGGCGCCGAAGCTGGCCGCCGTGCTGCGCAGACCGCTGTTGGCAACGACGACGGCTGCAGTGAACGCGGCAAGAATCAGTGCGATGCCGAGCAATAGACGATTACGGAAGCCCACGGCCACCCCTCCCAGTTTATGGTTATATTCGACTTTAATTGTACGGCGCGAGGGTCGCTGTTGCCAGTCCGCCCCTAGCCGGCGACGATCATCCCGTTGTCCAGGCGCAGGGCATTGACCAGCAGCAGGTCGCGCTCGACCTTGGCCACCCATTGCTCGGCCGGCAGGTCGAGGAAGCGCGCATTGACGTCGACGGCGAAGGGCAGGCCGAGCACGAAGGCCGGAAAGTCGGCGCGGGCGATCTGCCGCCTTTCCAGCATGGCGAACGAGACGATGACCTTGATGGCGTGCCAGGCCAGTTGCTGGATATTGCTGGTGAA
>DATGXM010000508.1:0-2298 GCA_035298985.1 Azonexus sp.
GCACCTCGGCGGCCGCCTGCAGGATCAGCATCTGCAAAGCCGGATGCAGGTCGTCGCGGACGATCAGGTTGGCCGTCGGGGCCAGCACCTTGATGTCCTGCGGCGGAAAATCGCGCACCAGGTCGGCCACGCCGTGCGGAAAGGTCAGCTTGGTCAGGAAGGGGAAACGCCGCTGGTAGGCGCCGGACTGGGCGAAGCTCATCAGCTTGATGCCCGGCGAACGCAGCAGCACCTGCACCACCGGCGCATTCTCGGCGGCGATGACGAAAGCGGCGTCGATCCGTCCCTGCTGCAGCTCCTCGGCCGCCTTCAGGCCGGACAGCGGCACCAGGTGGTCGCCGGCCGGTATTTCGTTGGCCTGCAGCAGCTGTTGTGCCAGCTGGCGCACGCCCGAGCCTTCCTGGCCGATGGCGATGCGCTTGCCGCGCAGGTCGGTCAGCCGGGTCAGCTCGCGCTCGCCGCGATAGAACACCCACACCGGTTCGTAAAACAGGCTGCCCAGCGACAGCAGGCCCGAGTCGTCCGCTGCATCCGGGTCTTCCTTGGGCATGACGACGCCGCCCTGGACGAAGCCGACCTGCGCCTCGTCCTTTTGCAGGCGCTCGATATTCTCCAGCGAGCCGGCCGACTCCCTGACCTCGAGCGTGATGTCGTTCCTGGCCAGGATGGCGGCGTAACGCTGGGCAAACTGGTAATAGGCACCGGCCTGGCCGCCGGTGGTGATCACGATGCGCTTGGGCGGCGCCGGCTGCACGAACTGGAAGGCGACGGCGAATCCGATGCCGACGATCAGGAATATCCACCAGGCGGTGGCAAACAGGTCGCGCAGCGACAGCAGTCCGGCTCGAAGTCTGGTCATCATGGAACCAGGATGGTGGAACCGGTGGTCTTGCGCGCCTCCAGGTCGCGGTGGGCCTGCGCGGCATCCCGCAAGGCGTAGCGCTGATTGACCTCGATCCGGACGCGGCCGGACGTCACGGCCGCGAACAGCTCGTCGCCGAGTTCGACCAGATCGGCCCGCTGGGCGGTGTAGGTCATCAGGGTCGGCCGGGTGATGAACAGCGAGCCCTTCTGCGAGAGCAGGATCAGATCGACCGGCGGCACCGGCCCAGACGCGTTGCCGTAGGAAACCATCATGCCCATCGGCCGCAGGCAATCCAGCGAACCCATGAAGGTGTCCTTGCCGACGCCGTCATAGACCACGGCGACGCCTTCGCCGCCGGTGATGTCGCGCACCCGCTGGGTGAAATCCTCGGTGCTGTAGTTGATCACGTGGTCGCAGCCGTGCGCCTTGGCCAGCACCGCCTTGGCTTCCGAGCCGACGGTGCCGATCACCGTCGCCCCCAGCGCCTTGGCCCACTGGCAGGCGATCAGGCCGACACCGCCGGCCGCAGCATGGATCAGCACGGCATCGCCGGCCTGCACGCGATAGGTCTTGCGCAGCAGGTAGGCGGCGGTCAGCCCCTGCAACATCATCGCCGCGCCGGATTCGAAAGCGATGCTGTCCGGCAGCTTGAGCAGCCGATGCGCCGGGATGTTGCGCGCTTCGGCATAGGCGCCGAGCGGGCCGCCGGCATAGGCCACACGGTCGCCGACCTTCAGTTCGCTGACGCCCTCGCCGAGCGCCTCGACGACGCCGGCGCCCTCGAGGCCGATGCCGGAGGGCAGCGGCACCGGGTAGAGGCCGGTACGGTGATAGGTATCGATGTAGTTCAGGCCGACGGCATGGTGGCGTACCGTCACTTCGCCGGGGGCCGGTGCCGGCAGATCGACCTCTTCCCAGGCGAGCACCTCGGGGCCGCCGGTGTGGTGGATGCGGATGGCGTGGGGCATGGCAGTCTCCGTTGATCTTATGGGTGAGACTGCGAGGTTATCACCGCGCCGCGCTTCCTTCCACCGTGGCCCCCGCCGACGGAAACGGCACTACAGGCCCGACAGGTGCGCCCAGCCGATGCCCAGCCATTCGTGCAGGGCGTAGTAGGAATTGTGCAGGGCGGCGGCGCTCGGCAGCAGGCTGTGCAGCTCGAAATCGTTGCCGCCGCGGGCGACGAAATGCGCCGGCGCCGGAATCACGGTAAAACCCTGCGCCTCGAACAGCAGGCGGGCGCGCGGCATGTGGAAGGCCTGGGTGACGAGCACGATGCGCCGCACGCCGTCCGGGTTGAGCAGCTGGGCCGACTGGCGGGCATTGCCGGCCGTATCCTGGCTCTCGTCCTCCTGCCAGCGCACGGCGACGCCGAATTCGCGCGCCAGGATGTCGGCCATCACCGCCGCCTCGGACTGCTCGGCATGCGGCGG
>DATGXM010000509.1:0-2084 GCA_035298985.1 Azonexus sp.
CGTGGCCGGGTTCGCGGGTGCTGGCGTTGAGGAAGAGGAAGTGGGACATGGGGAAGCGGTCGTGTCGAAAAGGTGCATTCTGACACGCCCCCGCGCCACTTGTCGGCGCGGGGGCGCAGCCGGTCAGCCGAACATGTCCTCGTACATGCGGCCGGCCCAGGCGAAGTCCTCGGTCACCACCTCGGCACGGCGGAGGTTGTCGTCGTCCTGGTCCTGGACGATGACGCCCTTGTCATTGACCCAGTACTTGAAGCGGACGGCGATGTCTTCGCGCGGCTCGGTATTGACCATCATGAAGCACAGGTTGTCCGGCAGCGCGTACTTGGGTTCGCGGCCCTTGACCCGTTCGCTGATGTACTTGGCGACGATCTTGGCGTGGGCGTTGGCGACGTGGCCGGCCTTGGGATAGAAGCGGAACAGCGGCGAGACGACGCCGACCGAGTCGCCGATCACGTAGGTATCCGGGTCATCCTTCATGTTCAGCATGAAGGGATCGACGCCGGCCCAGCCGGTGGGCTTGCCTTCCTCGTTCTTGCCGATCACGCCGGCTTTCCAGGCCATGTCGCCGGCTTGGTGCGGGGCCATCAGGATGGAGTGGTCGAAGCGGAAATCGCCGACGGCGGTCTTGATCTTCTTGTTGAAGGGATCGACTTCCTGGATGACGGCCTTGGGCACGTAGACGATCTGGTCGGCGTACAACTCGCGGAAGGCGTCCTGGAAGCCGCCGGTGATCGGCGCCGGGCTGGGCTTGGGATCGAGGATGGTGATCTTGCCCTTGATCTTGCGCTGCTTGAACAGGCCGGCGATCAGGCAGGCGCGCTCGTAGGGCGAGGGCGGGCAGCGGTGCGGCGGAGGCGGCAGGGTCATCACCAGGTCGCCGCCGGTGAAGTTCTGGATGCTCTGCTTCAACCGGAAGTGCTCGGCGTTCGGGATGTAGGCCGCCGGGAACATGGTCCTGGTGTAGTCGGCCGCCTTGCGGTCGTTGCCGAACCAGGCCTCGTAGTTGTAGCGGATGCCGCTGCCGAGGATCAGGTAGTCGTAGTCGATCCAGCCCTGGGCGGTGATGACGCGCTTCCTTTCGCGTTCGAAGGCGGTGACTTCGGTCTGGATGAAGGTGTAGCCGTACTTCTGGGCGACCGGCAGGTAGCTGAAGGTGAGGAACTGGGCATCGACCACGTCGACCAGCCACTTGTTGCTCATCGGGCACGAGAAGAACACCGGGTTGCGTTCGAGCAGCACGACGTCGAGCGTGGGATCGAGTTGCCGCAGGTGCTTGGCCGCGGTGACGCCGCCCCAGCCGCCGCCGCAGATGACCACGCGCTTGCCGGTGGCCTTCGGCAGCAGCGGGTCGGACTGCATCTGGATCAGGAAGGGCAGGGGGTTGGTCGGCGCGGCAATGCTGGCCGTCGCGCCCAGCGCCGCGCCGGCAGCGAGGAGTTGTCTTCGGTTGATGGTCATGTTGTCGTCTCCATTTGATGAACCATCCGGGCACGGAGATGCCCGGATTTACGGGTGCGCCGTTGCCGGCGCGGGTGAGAACGGCAGGCGGTACGCAGACCGCCGGGCGAGGCCGTGCTCAGAATTTTTAGAACCGGTCATCCCCGCGCAGGCGGGGGTCCAGTCTCTGCTGGGTTCCCGCCTGCGCACCCCAACGGTACTTCCTGCGGGGCGCGGGAACGACAATCCAATAACGGCAATTGCGCCACGAAGCGCGCTTCGTCTTTCACCTCCAGGCAACGCAGGTCGAGATGATAGGCGTCGTCGCGGATATAGCCGATGACCGGGGTCGGCAGGCCGCGGAAGGCGGCTTCGATGGCGAGCAGCGCCTTGCCCGGTTTTTTCGCCAGCGGCCGGCAAACCAGGGCCGCCGAGGGCAGGCGTTCGACAGGCAAGGCGCCGCTGCCGATCTGGCTGCTGCAGGCTTCGACAGAAACAGTGGCCTGACCGGCGAGGGCGGCTTGCACGGCGGGCAGCACCCGCTCGGCGCTGGCGGTGATGTCGGCCAGCGGCCGGGTCAGCAGGCGCAGGGTGGGCAGGCGCTCGGCCAGGCGGTCGGGGTCGCGGTACAGGCGCAGGGTGGCTTC
>DATGXM010000510.1:0-1800 GCA_035298985.1 Azonexus sp.
CGGCCGTCACACCCCGTTCTTCAACGGCTACCGTCCGCAGTTCTACTTCCGCACGACGGACGTGACGGGCTCGATCGAGCTGCCGGCCGGCACGGAAATGGTGATGCCGGGCGACAACATCCAGATGACGGTGAAGCTGATTTGCCCGATCGCGATGGAAGAAGGTCTGCGCTTCGCGATCCGCGAAGGCGGCCGCACCGTCGGCGCCGGCGTCGTCGCCAAGATCATCGAGTAATCGGCGAAAAGACATGCGAGGGCGGTGTCCGAATGGATGCCGCCCTTTGTAGTCTCTGCCGCAGGGGTATAGCTCAATTGGCAGAGCGGCGGTCTCCAAAACCGCAGGTTGGGGGTTCGATTCCCTCTGCCCCTGCCACCGAATCTGATCGAACGGAACTTGTGAAATTTGATGGCCGATAAGCTGAAATTCGCGGCTGCACTATTGCTCCTGATTGCGGGCCTCGCCGGCTTCTATTGGCTTGGCGACCAGCCCATGATCCTGCGCGTGCTGTCCGTGCTCGCGGGCCTGGGCGCAGCGTTTGCGGTGGCGTGGTTCACCGAGCCGGGTCAGCGCTTCTTCGCATTCGGGCGTGAGGCGGCGGCAGAAACCAAGAAGGTGGTTTGGCCGACCCGCAAGGAAACGCTGCAGACGACCCTGGCGGTGTTCGCCTTCGTCGTCGTCATGGCGCTGTTCCTTTGGATCGCCGACAAGGGCCTCGAATGGGTGCTTTACGACCTCGTGCTGGGCTGGAAAAAATCATGACAAAACGCTGGTACGTCGTTCACGCCTATTCGGGCTTCGAGAAGTCGGTGCAGCGCGCGCTGATCGAGCGCATCGCGCGCGCCGGCATGCAGGACAAGTTTGGTCAGATCCTCGTTCCTGTCGAGGAAGTCATCGAGATGAAGGGCGGTCAGAAGAGTATCTCCGAGCGCAAGTTCTTCCCCGGCTACGTGCTGGTGGAAATGGAGATGGACGACGACTCCTGGCACTTGGTCAAGAGCACCGCGAAGGTGACGGGCTTCGTTGGCGGCACCGCCACCAAGCCGACCCCGATTTCCGAGAAGGAAGTCGAGAAGATCATGCACCAGATGCAGGAAGGCGTCGAAAAGCCGCGCCCCAAGGTGCTGTTCGAGACCGGCGAACTGGTTCGCGTCAAGGACGGTCCCTTCACCGACTTCAACGGCACGGTCGAGGAAGTCAATTACGAGAAGAGTCGCCTGCGCGTCTCGGTCACCATTTTTGGCCGCGCCACGCCGGTCGAGCTGGAGTTCGCGCAAGTCGAGAAGGCCAGATTCTTTACCGGCGCCGCAGCGGTTCTGCGGCAAAGAGGAGCGTCAGTAGGTAACACGAACGCGCGCTACTACTCATACAAGGAGCCATCATGGCAAAGAAGATAGTCGGCTACATCAAGCTGCAAGTGCCGGCGGGCAAGGCGAATCCGTCGCCCCCGATCGGTCCCGCGCTGGGCCAGCGCGGCCTCAACATCATGGAATTCTGCAAGGCGTTCAACGCCAAGACGCAGGGCCTGGAGCCCGGTCTGCCGATTCCCGTGGTGATTACCGCCTTCGCGGACAAGTCCTTCACGTTCATCATGAAGACGCCGCCGGCCACCATTCTGATCAAGAAGGCGGCGGGCATCCAGAAGGGCAGCCCGAAGCCCCATACCGACAAGGTCGGCAAGATCACCCGCGCCCAGCTGGAAGACATTGCCAAGGCCAAGATGAAGGACCTGAACGCGAATTCGGTCGAAGCGGCGATGAAAGTCATCGTCGGCTCGGCGAAGTCGATGGGCATCGAGGTCA
>DATGXM010000511.1:0-11420 GCA_035298985.1 Azonexus sp.
GCTACGAACTGCACCACGGCGTCGATATCACCGACCCGGCGATCGTCGCTGCGGCCGAATTGAGCCATCGTTACATCACAGACCGCTTCCTGCCCGACAAGGCGATCGACCTGATCGACGAGGCGGCGGCGCGGATCAAGATGGAAATCGACTCCAAGCCGGAATCGATGGACAAGCTCGATCGCCGCATCATCCAGCTGAAGATCGAGCGCGAGGCGGTCAAGAAGGAAAAGGACGAGGCCTCGATCAAGCGGCTCGGCCTGATCGAAGACGAGATCGCCAAGCTGACCAAGGAATACTCCGACCTGGAAGAAATCTGGAAGGCCGAGAAGTCCGCCGTTCTGGGTTCGGCCCAGATCAAGGAGCAGATCGACCACCTGAAGGCCGATATCGCCAGGTTCCAGCGTGAAGGGAAGCTCGACAAGGTCGCCGAACTGCAATACGGCAAGCTGCCGCAACTCGAGGGCCAGTTGAAGGCGGCCGAGGCAGCCGGCGACAGCGGCCAGCAGAAGAACAAGCTGCTGCGCACCCAGGTCGGTGCCGAGGAAATCGCCGAAGTGGTCAGCCGCGCCACCGGCATCCCGGTTAGCAAGATGATGCAGGGCGAGCGTGACAAGCTGCTCAAGATGGAAGAGCGTTTGCACAACCGCGTGGTCGGCCAGGACGAAGCCGTGCGCCTGGTCGCCGATGCCATCCGCCGTTCGCGCGCCGGGCTGGCCGATCCCAACCGCCCCTACGGTTCCTTCCTCTTCCTCGGCCCGACCGGCGTCGGCAAGACCGAGCTGTGCAAGGCGCTGGCCGAATTCATGTTCGATAGCGAAGAACACCTGATCCGCATCGACATGAGCGAATTCATGGAAAAGCACTCGGTCGCCCGCCTGATCGGCGCGCCCCCGGGCTACGTCGGTTACGAGGAAGGCGGCTACCTGACCGAGGCCGTGCGCCGCAAGCCGTACAGCGTCATCCTGCTCGACGAGGTGGAAAAGGCGCACCCCGACGTCTTCAACGTGCTGCTGCAGGTTCTCGATGACGGCCGGATGACCGATGGTCAGGGCCGCACCGTCGATTTCAAGAACACCGTGGTGGTGATGACCTCCAACCTCGGCAGCCAGATGATCCAGCAGATGGCCGGCGATGATTACGGGGTCATCAAGGTGGCGGTGATGGCCGAGGTGAAGACCTATTTCCGGCCGGAATTCATCAACCGGATCGACGAGGTGGTGGTCTTCCATGCGCTGGACGAGAAGCACATCGCCGGCATTGCCAAGATCCAGCTCGGCTATCTGGAAAAGCGGCTGGCCCAGCTGGAAATGAGCATCGTCGTCGACGACAGCGCCTTGGCAGAACTGGCGCAGGCCGGTTTCGATCCGGTGTTCGGTGCCCGGCCGCTCAAGCGGGCCATCCAGCAACAGATCGAGAATCCGCTGGCCAAGGCCATCCTGGAAGGCCGCTTTGCCGCCAAGGACACGATCAACGTCAGCTGCGAAAACGGCATCATGCGCTTCAACAAGGCCTGATCGATCAAGCCACAAACAAAGGGCGATGCCTCGGCATCGCCCTTTTCATTGGCAGGTACGCTGAAATCAGCAGCGGCCCTTCTTGGCCTGCCCCGGCGGGCAATGGCCGCCATCCTGATGCGGCACACCGTTGTCGCGGCGGCCAGTGTAGTAGCGCTCACCGCGGTGGCCGTCATGCCGGCGCCAGTAATCCGGATCGCGGTACTCGTAACCGTCCCAGTAATAGCCTCGGGTATCGCGCGTCCCGAAAGTGACGCTCACTCCCGGCGCATCGATACGGACATTGCCGAGATTGACGTTGATATCGGCCGCACTGGCCAACAACGGGGCGGCGGCGAGCAGGGTTGTGACCAGTATTCTTTTCATATGACTCTCCTGGGGGATTGCTTGGCTGGCAACGTGCCGGCCGTTTCTTTCTGTTACCCGGAATGATAGCGGAGTGCGGGACTTTGGTGGAACCCGGGCAGCATCCGGCTTTGCCCTCCGCTGTGGTGCGGCGATCAGGCCGCTGACACGAATTTGCAAATTTCGCTCGAATGCTCGCGAAGAAAAGCTTGCTTGTCTGGCAGCGGCTCCGTGCTGTGCGGTGGCGGCAGATCCATGAACGAGAAATGACCGGCGCCGGGCGTGATGCGAACCTCCACTGCTTGCGAGTCGCGCAGGGCATCAGCCAGCCATGCGGTTTGGGCCGGCGGCGTAATGCCATCCTCGGAACCAACCCACGCCAGAATCGGCAGCCGCACCGCATCGAGCGCCCCCGGAGCCTGGAAGAAGCCGGTCGGCGGCGCCAACAGGGCAAGCCGATTCAATCGGCCATCCGATGCAATGCTGACGCGCCGACCAGGCCCCAGCCACATCTGCCCTCCCGCCAGAGCGAGAAGGACAGCCGCGCCAATCGAATGCCCCACACCCGCCACCGCTGTGCCGGTTGGAGCGAATGCGTCGAGCGCCAGAGACAAGCGCCTGGCCCGGAGAATCAAGTCCGCTTCGCTGGGAACCGGGGAAGCGAGTCGTTCGAAATGCGGTGCAATGATCGTGCAACCGGATTCAGCCAATGCGCTCAAAAGCGTTGCGTGCCGTTCTGGCTGACCGCCAGCGCCGACGGCGAAAAGAGTAACTGGTGCATTTGGCGCAGCTTCAAATACTGAAACTTTGAACGACTCAGCGCCATCCTGCAGTGTTTGCGTCCGCATTAAAGAGTGGTTGTGTGATTGAAATTTGAAACGACCGTGGATTGGGAATGTATTTAGTCGTGAGATCGCGTTCTTCTATGAGGTGGGGGAAACGTAAACTCAGAATCTTTCGGACATGATTGATGATGCAAAATGGACAATGCTGACGAATTAATCATACAGCACGCTGTCTGGCGGAATGGAAGGAAGAGGCGGAATGGATAGCGACAAGCGGCAGACGTGGCATCGGTGGCGCAAGGCTCGGGAGATGGAGCTTGCCGGGCCGGATAGCTGGATCGGCCTGGTTGGACTTTACTGGCTGGAGCCGGGCTCGAACCGGGTGGGGTGCGGCGAGGATTGCGTCGTGCGCCTGCCGGGCGGTGCGGCGCATCTGGGCGACCTGGTCTGGACGGGCGATGCGCTGGATTGGCAGCCGGTGAAGGGCGATGCGCGGGTACTGGCGACGGACCGCGATGGCGCGCCGACCACGGTCGATTGCGCGCCGTGGGCCTTTTTCGTGGTCGAGCGCGATGGCCGGCTGGCGGCGCGGGTGCGGGATTGGGAATGGGCGGAGAGGCAGCCGTTTGCCGGCCTGGCGTATTACGACTACGAGCCGGCATGGGCTATCGACGCGGCATGGGAGGCGCTGGAGCCGCCGGTGGTGATGGAGGTGCCGAACGTGACGGGCGACCTCCAGCCGGTGACGGTGACGCACAAGGCTGTTTTCACGGTGGCCGGTGAGCGGGTGGAATTGCTGCCGATGAGCGTGAGCGAAAGCGAGGTGTTTTTCGTTTTCCGCGACCGGACGAGTGGCCGGGATACTTATGGCGCCGGACGCTTCCTGAAGGCAAAGCCAGCCGTGGATGGCCGCATTCGGCTGGATTTTAATTTTGCCTTCAATCCGCCCTGTGCATTCACGGCCTTTGCGACCTGCCCGCTGCCGCCGCCGGAAAACTGGCTTTCGTTCCCGGTGCCGGCTGGTGAAAAGAAGTACGGCTCAGCCCAGCACTGAGTCGAGGGCCTTGGCCAGGTTGGCTACGGTACGCTCGGGGTGGTGCAGTTTTTCCAGGCCGAACAGGCCGATGCGGAAAGTCCGGAATTCCGGGCCTTCGTCGCATTGCAACGGCACGCCGGCGGCGGTTTGCAGCCCGCTGGCGAGGAATTTCTTGCCGGACTGGATGTCGGGATCGGTGGTGTAGCTGACCAACACGCCCGGTGCCTTGAAGCCGTCCGCCGCCACGCTGGGGAAGCCGCGCGATTCGAGCAGTTCGCGGATGCGGCGGCCGAGTTCCTGTTGTTCCTGGCACACCTTCTCGAAACCGTAGGCCTCGGTTTCCAGCATCACGTCGCGCAGGGCGGCGAGGGCGTCGGTCGGCATGGTGGCGTGATAGGCGTGGCCGCCGTTTTCGAAGGCTTCCATGATCTGCAGCCACTTCTTGAGGTCGCAAGCGAAACTGGTGCTGGTCGTTTCGTCGATGCGGGCCCGGGCGCGCTCGCCAAGGGCGACCAGGGCACAGCACGGCGAGGCACTCCAGCCCTTCTGCGGGGCGCTGATCAGGACATCCACCTCGCTGGCCTGCATGTCCACCCATACCGTGCCCGAGGCCACGCAGTCGAGCACGAACAGGCCGTCGACCTCGCGCACCGCGGCGCCGACCGCCTTGATGTAGCTGTCGGGCAGGATCATGCCGGAAGCCGTCTCGACGTGCGGCGCGAACACCACGGCCGGCTTGTGTTGGCGGATGGTGGCGACGACTTCGTCGATGGGGGCCGGGGCGAAGGGGGCCTGGGCGCCGCTGCCGGTCTGGCGCGCCTTGAGCACGATGGCTTCGGACGGAATCTTCCCCATCTCGAAAATCTGCGTCCAGCGGAAGCTGAACCAGCCGTTGCGGATGACCAGCACCTTCTGGTCGGTGGCGAACTGGCGGGCCACCGCTTCCATGCCGAAGCTGCCGCTGCCCGGCACGACGACGGCGGAGCGGGCGTTGTAGACCTTCTTCAGCAGGCGGGAAATGTCCTTCATGACGCCCTGGAAGCGCTGCGACATGTGGTTCAGCGCGCGGTCGGTATAGACCACGGAATATTCGAGCAGGCCATCGGGATCGGGGTGCGGCAGCAGAGCGGTCACGGAATCTCTCCAGTCGGTTGTTGTGCCGCGAGCATACCGCCAAGCCATGATTCAGGGCTAGTCATGGACAGCCGGATGCGCGACACTGCAACCAACTCGAACACGGAGAGGTCGACATGAATGCACCGCAACTGCCTTCCTATATCTCCAGTGAAAACCTGGGGCCATGGCATATCTACCTGCAACAGGTGGAGCAGGTGGCGCCCTTCCTCGACAAGTCGCTGTGGCCGTGGATCGAGACCTTGCGCCGGCCCAAGCGTTCGATGATCGTCGATGTGCCGATCCGCCGCGACAACGGCGAAGTCGAGCATTTCGAGGGCTACCGGGTGCATCACAACACCTCGCGTGGCCCGGGCAAGGGGGGAGTGCGTTTCCATCAGGACGTCACACTGTCCGAAGTCATGGCGCTGGCCGGCTGGATGACCATCAAGAACGCCGTGGTCAATGTGCCGTTCGGCGGCGCCAAGGGCGGCATCCGCGTCGATCCGCGCCAGCTGTCGCTGTCGGAGCTCGAAGGCCTGACCCGGCGCTACACCAGCGAGATCAGTTCGATGATCGGTCCGGACAAGGACATCCCGGCACCCGACATGAACACCAATGCCCAGACCATGGCCTGGATGATGGATACCTACTCGATGGGCGAGGGCCGCACGGTGACCGGCGTGGTCACCGGCAAGCCCATTTCGCTGGGCGGTTCTCTGGGGCGGCAGGATGCTACCGGGCGCGGGGTCTTCGTGACGGCCCGCGAGGCGGCCCGCAAGTTGCAGATTCCGGTGGAAGGCTCGCGGGTGGCCGTCCAGGGCTTCGGCAATGTCGGCGAGGCCAGTGCCCGGATGTTTGCCCAGGCCGGGGCCAAGGTCGTGGCCATTCAGGATGTCAGCGGCACGCTTTACAACGCGACGGGCCTCGATGTGGCGGCGCTCAAGCGCTATCAGCAGGCGAACGGCACGCTGCTCGTCGCGCCGGGGGGCGAGCTGATCGACAATGCGGCTTTCTGGGGCGTTCCCTGCGAATTCATGGTGCCGGCCGCCCTGGAATCGCAGATCAACCGCTTCAACGCCGAGCAGGTTCTGGCCCGCATCGTGGTCGAAGGGGCCAACGGCCCGACCACGCCGGAAGCCGATGCCATCCTCGCCGAGCGCGGCATTACCGTGGTGCCGGATGTCCTGGCCAACGCCGGTGGGGTGACCGTCAGCTATTTCGAATGGGTGCAGGATTTCTCCAGCTTCTTCTGGAGCGAGGAGGAAATCAACGCCCGGCTCGAACGGATCATGGCGGAAGCCTTCACCGCCATCTGGCAACTGGCCGAACAGCGCGGCATGTCGCTGCGTTCGGCGGCCTTCGTCATCGGCTGCAGCCGGGTGCTGGAAGCTCGCGCAACGCGCGGACTGTATCCATGATCCGGCCAACTGCGTGATAGAATCTCACGATTGTCTTGTTTAGCTTGAGGAATGCCGCGAAATGGGTGACGTCAATACCAGCTACGTGTCCGATCACCAGACTTGGATGAACGAGCAGCTCGAAAAGAATCCGCAGTGGGCCGAAGACCAGAAGGCCGGCCGCGCCCTGTGGTGGGACAAGAAGCAGGACGTCGATACGTCCACCCGAAACGCCGCTTCCAAGGTTCCGCAAAAGTCGTATCCGTACGATGTGAACTTTTTCGGCGAATAATTTTTCGCTCCGTCACCCGTGACGGACTGCCGGCAATCGATGGCCGGTTAGAGACGCCCGATGGATTTCATCGGGCGTTTTCATTGGTGGTGGCTGTGACGATAGCGCGCCGCCAAAGAAAAACCCGGCCGCAGCCGGGTTTTTTCTGGGGTATGACCGATCAGGCCGCCTTGAGCGGGATCTTGCCGATCTTGACCTGCCATTCCTTCGGGCCGGTTTCGTGCACGCTGCTGCCGGACGAATCGACGGCCACGGTGACCGGCATGTTTTCGACGTCGAATTCGTAGATGGCTTCCATGCCTAGGTCGGCGAAGCCGACGACCTTGGCCGACTTGATGGCCTTGGCCACCAGATAGGCAGCGCCACCGACGGCCATCAGGTAGGCGGACTTGTTGTCCTTGATTGCCGCGATGGCGGTCGGGCCGCGCTCGGACTTGCCGACCATGGAGATCAGGCCGGTCTGTTCCAGCATCATGCGGGTGAACTTGTCCATGCGGGTGGCGGTGGTCGGGCCGGCCGGGCCGACGACTTCATCACGGACCGGGTCGACCGGGCCGACGTAGTAGATGACGCGGTTGGTGAAGTCCACCGGCAGCTTCTCGCCCTTCGCCAGCATGTCGGCGATGCGCTTGTGGGCAGCATCGCGGCCAGTCAGCATCTTGCCGTTGAGCAGCAGCTTCTGGCCCGGCTTCCAGGCGGCGACTTCTTCCTTGGTCAGGGTGTTCAGGTCGACGCGGGTGGCAGCCTTGAGGTCCGGCGTCCAGGTCACTGCCGGCCAGTCTTCCAGCTTCGGTGGCTCGATCTTGGCCGGGCCGGAACCATCGAGATGGAAGTGGCAGTGGCGGGTGGCGGCGCAGTTCGGCACAAGCGCGACCGGCAGGTTGGCGGCATGGCAGGGGTAGTCGAGCACCTTGACGTCGAGCACGGTGGTCAGGCCGCCCAGGCCCTGGGCACCGACGCCCAGCGCATTGACCTTCTCGTACAGTTCGAGGCGCAGTTCCTCGGCACGGGTCTTGGCACCACGGGCCTTCAGTTCGTGGATGTCCACCGGCGCCATGATCGATTCCTTGGCGAGCAGCATGGCCTTTTCCGGCGTGCCGCCGATGCCGATGCCGATGATGCCGGGGGGGCACCAGCCGGCGCCCATTTCGGGGATCTTCTTCAGGACCCAGTCGACCAGGTCGTCGGACGGGTTGAGCATGGCGAACTTGGACTTGGCTTCCGAGCCGCCGCCCTTGGCCGCGCAGATGACTTCGACGTGATGGCCTTCGACGATTTCGAAGTGCACGACGGCCGGGGTGTTGTCCTTGGTGTTCTTGCGGGCGCCGGCCGGGTCGGCCAGCACCGAGGCGCGCAGCGGATTGTCCGGGTTGGCGTAGGCGCGGCGGACGCCTTCGTTGATCATTTCCTGGATGCTCATGGTGGCATCCGGCCAGCTGACCTGCATGCCGACCTTGATGAAGACCATGCCGATACCGGTGTCCTGGCAGATCGGGCGATGGCCTTCGGCGGCCATGCGGGAGTTGGTCAGGATCTGGGCGATGGCGTCCTTGGCGGCGGGGCTTTCCTCGCGTTCGTAGGCTTCGCCCAGCGCCTTGATGTAATCCAGCGGGTGGTAGTAGCTGATGTACTGGAAGGCATCGGCAACGGACTGGATCAGGTCTTCCTGTTTGATGGCGGTCATGCGCAACTCCGGGTCAGTGGTTTTTCTGGTGTTGAAGGGCAAGGGTCTGGGTCATGGTCTTGTCGACAAGCGCCATGGCCAGGGCGGAGAAAAGGAATACGACGTGGATGACGACCTGCCACATCAGCGTGTGTTCGGTCAGGTTGGCGGCGTTGATGAAGCTCTTCAGCAGGTGGATCGACGAAATGCCGATGATGGCGGTCGACAGCTTGATCTTGAGGACGCCGGCATTGACGTGGGACAGCCATTCCGGCTGGTCCGGATGGTCGTCGAGGTCGAGACGCGACACGAAGGTTTCGTAACCGCCGACGATGACCATGATCAGCAGATTGGCGATCATCACCACGTCGATCAGGCCGAGGACGACCAGCATGACGTCGGTTTCGCTGAGGTGGGCGGAGTCGAAGGCGTTGTGCACCAGGTGGCTCAGTTCCACCATGAACAGCCAGCAGTAAACAACCTGGGCGACGATCAGGCCGAGGTAGAGCGGGGCCTGTATCCAGCGGCTGGCGAAGATGAACGATTCGAGGAATTTGACGGGCGAACTCATCATCAAGGGGGCTGTTAAGGGGGACCGCAAGTCTACCACGCGACAGGCTCGTCCTGCCGTTGCTTGGCCGTTGTCATGAACTGTTGCAAGATTGTTGCGCCGCAGCGTGCGTTCGTAAGTCCGTTGTAAGATTATCCCGTTTTAATGCCGCTTAAACGCTGGCGCGGGGAATCAGGGTTCTCCGGCTTGCGCGGCTTTAAAACATCTCGGGAAAACCGGGATCCGATAGGTTGTTTCTACATAATTTTGCGAAGTACCGCAGAGGAGAAAAATATGTCGAATGAGTCCGTGCAGCTAATTTATCCGTCTGACGAAATTGTCAAGAACGCGGCGGTTTCGGGGATGGACGCCTACAAGGCGCTGTGCGCGGAAGCAGAAGCCGACTACGAAGGTTTCTGGGCCAAGCGTGCCCGCGAATTCATCACCTGGAAAACCCCATTTACCCAGACCCTTGATGAATCCAATGCTCCGTTCTTCAAGTGGTTTGCCGACGGCAAGCTGAATGTTTCCTACAACTGCCTCGACCGTCAGGTCGAAGCCGGTCTGGGCGACAAGGTCGCTATCATCTTCGAAGCCGACAACGGCGAAGTGACCAAGGTCACCTACAAGGAACTGCTGGCCAAGGTCTGCAAGATGGCCAACCTGCTGCGTTCCAAGGGCGTCAAGAAGGGCGACCGCGTCGTCATCTACTTGCCGATGACCATCGAAGGCATCGTCGCCATGCAGGCCTGTGCCCGTATTGGCGCCCCGCACTCCATCGTTTTCGGCGGTTTCTCCGCCCAGTCGCTGCGCGATCGCATCAACGACGCTGGCGCTGTCATGCTGATCACCTCCGACGGCCAGTTCCGCGGCGGCAAGGCCATCCCGCTGAAGCCGATCGCCGACGAAGCCTTCTCCATGGGCGGTTGCGAATCCGTCAAGAACGTCATCGTCTTCAAGCGCACCGGCGGCGACGTCAATATGGTTGCCGGCCGCGACGAGTGGCTGCATGACGGTCTGGCCAACCAGCCGGAAACCTGCGAACCGGAATGGGTCGAAGCCGAACACCCGCTGTTCCTGCTCTACACCTCGGGTTCCACCGGCAAGCCGAAGGGTGTTGTGCACTCCACCGGCGGCTACCTGTTGCACGCCATCATGACCATGAAGTGGACCTTCGACATCAAGCCGTCGGATACCTTCTGGTGTACGGCCGACATCGGCTGGGTTACCGGTCACACCTACATCACCTACGGCCCGCTGGCCTGCGGTGCCACCGAAATCGTCTTCGAAGGCGTGCCGACCTATCCGGACGCCGGCCGTTTCTGGAAGATGATCCAGGACCACAAGGCCACCATTTTCTACACCGCCCCGACCGCGATCCGTTCGCTGATCAAGGCTGCCGACACCAATGCCGCCGTGCATCCGAAGAGCTACGACCTGTCTTCCCTGCGCATCCTCGGTTCGGTTGGCGAGCCGATCAACCCGGCCGCCTGGCAGTGGTACTACGACAACGTCGGCGGTGGCCGTTGCCCGATCGTCGATACCTTCTGGCAGACCGAAACCGGTGGCCACATGATCACCCCGCTGCCGGGCGCCACCCCGCTGGTTCCGGGTTCCTGCACCCTGCCGTTCCCGGGCATCCAGTTCGCCGTGGTCGATGAAACCGGTGCCGATCTGCCGTGGGGCCAGGGTGGTATCCTGGTCTGCAAGAAGCCGTGGCCGTCCATGATCCGCACCATCTGGGGTGATCCGGACCGTTTCGTGAAGTCTTACTACCCGGCCGACTTCCAGGGCAAGTACTACCTGGCTGGCGACGGCGCGATCCGCGACAAGGATACCGGCTACTTCACCATCACCGGCCGTATCGACGACGTGCTGAACGTTTCCGGTCACCGTATGGGCACCATGGAAATCGAATCGGCCCTGGTTGCCAACCCGCTGGTTGCCGAGGCTGCCGTTGTTGGCCGCCCGGATGACCTGACCGGCGAAGCCATCGTCGCCTTCGTGGTGCTGAAGGGTGCTCGTCCGAGCGATCCGGAAGCCGCCAAGAAGGTCATCAAGGAACTGCAGGATTGGGTGGGCAAGGAGATCGGTCCGATCGCCAAGCCGAAGGACATCCGCTTCGGCGACAACCTGCCGAAGACCCGTTCCGGCAAGATCATGCGCCGTCTGCTCCGTGGCCTGGCCAAGGGTGAGGAACTCACGCAAGACACCTCTACCCTGGAAAACCCGGCCATTCTGGAACAGCTGAAGGGCTAAGGCGAACGTGCCGGGTTTTGCCTACGGTGAAACCCGGTCGCCTGCGGGCATGCTTTTGGCAGCCCGCCTGACACGATCAACAGGGATGATGGCCTTGCCACGTCATCCTGACAGAACAAGGGGCAAGGAGGAGACAATGGCCGCCCATAAGGCGGCCTCCCGTGTGGTCGCACCAGACTGCATTCCCGAACGGCTGGCACGCTTGGCGTGCCGGCCGTTTTTATTTTCGTGGGGCATCGCATGAAACGCGCCAGCCCGACCCGCCAGCGCTTGGCCGCGCTCGGCCTGCTCGGCATTCCCTTGCTCACCTATCCCTTGCTCAGCCTGCCGGGGGGCAGCCTGGCCGGGATTCCGGCCAGCTATCTTTATCTTTTCGGCGTGTGGGCCGGGTTGATCGGCCTGGCGGCCTGGGTGGCCGAAGGGCGGAGCAAGTAAGTGATCGTCTCCGGCTGGCTCGTCG
>DATGXM010000512.1:0-10818 GCA_035298985.1 Azonexus sp.
TTTGTCGATCTCTACATCGCCTATCTGAACGCGCCGACCATCGGCCGCGCCATACTCGGCGACAACCAGTACAAGGCCGCGATGGCGCGCAATTTCGAGAATCGCCACCTGTGGTGGATCGCCTCGGCCGGGCGCTATGCGATCCTCGACGACAATTTCACCCCCGGCGCCCAGTCGCCCCGCCTGAGCATGGCCCAGGACGGCCTGTTCCTCGAATTGCGCGACCAGGGCTTCGATCCCAAGGACATCGCCGGCCCGCCCGAGCTCAATGCCTCCCGCCTGTTCGGCGTCTATGCCGAGGCCGGCCTCGACCCGGCCCGGCCGCTCGAACTGGCGCTGACCATCACCCGCGCCAAGGGCATGATCCTGCCCCTCCTCACCCATCACCAGGCCAAGTTGACCTACGCGCCGCCGCAACGCCTGTTCGCCTACCCGCCGGAACCGACACCGGAATGGCTGCTCGCCTGGAAGGCGCGCTGGCTGGAACTCGCCATCATCGGCGCCGCCCTCGCCCTGCTCACCATCGTCCTCGCCCGGCCGCGCTGGATTTCGGTGAATCCGCAGCGGCTGAAGGTTTTCCGCCTGGGCTTCCTGGCTTTCACGCTGCTCTACCTCGGCTGGTATGCCCAGGGCCAGCTCTCCATGGTCCAGATCACCGGCGCCATCAAATCGCTGAAAGCCGGCCAGGGGCTGACCAGCTACCTGTACGACCCGATTTCCCTGCTGCTCATCGCCTTTACGCTGGTCAGCTTCGTCATCTGGGGGCGCGGTACCTTCTGCGGCTGGCTGTGCCCGTTCGGCGCCCTGCAGGAATTCATCGGCCTGCTCGCCCGCCGCCTGAAGCTGCCCCGCCTGCGTATCCCGCAGAAGCTGGCCAAGAAACTGGAATGGGGACGCCACATCACCTTCGCCCTGCTGGTCGGCGCCGCCTTCCTGCTGCCCCGGCAAGGCGAGACGCTGAACGAGATCGAGCCCTTCAAGACGGCGATCACCGTCGGCTTCGACCGCAGCTGGCCCTTCGTCGCCTACGCTGCCGGGCTGCTGCTGGCCGGGGCGTTCTACTACAAGTTCTTCTGCCGCTTCATCTGCCCGCTGGGCAGCGCCATGTCGCTGGGCGGCCGCCTGCGCCGCTTCGCCTGGCTGAAACGCTACGACGCCTGCGGCAAGCCCTGCCAGAGCTGCAAGGCCAAGTGCGCCTACGACGCCATCGAGCCGACCGGCGAAATCCGCTACGACGCCTGCTTCCAGTGCCTCGATTGCGTCGGCATCTACCACGACGACAAGCGCTGTCCGGTGCTGATCTACCGGAAGACCGGCATGACGCTCACCCCGGCGGGCGTCGTGCGGGCCGCCCCAGACGGCTCAACAAGGACCAGAAGCGAACCAGCAAGTAAGCAGCCAGAATCAGAAAAACTGCCAGCAAACTGAGAAAGAGCCAGGGCGCGGCGAGCATCGTCCACAGGCCGCCGAGCAACATTCCATCCTCGCCAAAGGAGGCGAGCCAGTTGGAAAAGGGTTCCGGCGACGCGTTGATGGCCAGCCGGCTGCCGGCCTTGGCGAAATGGGTGCCGGCCGTGATCGTGCCGCCGATCAAGCCGGCCGCCACGCTCCACGCCGGATCGACCTCACCCAGCGCGAAGGCGGCGAGCAGCGCGCCGGCCGGGATGCGGACCAGCGTCTGGAAGCTGTCCCACAGCGAATCGAACACCGGAACTTTGTCGGCCACCAGCTCGGCCAGCGCCATCAGGCCGGAAGTACCAATGACCAGCGGGTGCTGCAGGACGGCCAAGGTGGACGGCAGCTGCAGGTCACCGAAATGGCCGAGCACGCCAGCCAGGAAAACCACCAGATAGAGCCGCAAACCGCTCGCCCAGGCCAGACCGGCCGACAGGGCGATGGTCTGGAGCGCGTCCACCGCTAGCCCTTCTTCCCCGCCTTGCGATCCAGATCGCGCAGATGGGCCAGCTTTTCGCCGATCTTGCCTTCCAGCCCGCGCGGCGTCGGCTCGTACCAGTGCGGCTCCGGCATGCCGTCCGGCAGGTAGGTTTCACCGGCTGCGTAGGCTTCCGGCTCGTCGTGGGCGTAGCGGTATTCCTTGCCGTAGCCCAGCTCCTTCATCAGCTTGGTCGGCGCATTGCGCAGATGCACCGGCACCGGCCGCGAACCGTCCTGCTTCACGAAGGCCCGCGCGGCGTTGTAGGCCATGTAGCCGGCGTTGGACTTGGCGGCGACGGCCAGGTAGATCACCGCCTGCCCCAGCGCCAGCTCGCCCTCCGGCGAACCGAGGCGTTCGAAGGTATTCGCCGCATCGTTGGCGATCTGCATGGCGCGCGGGTCGGCCAGCCCGATGTCCTCCCAGGCCATGCGCACGATGCGCCGGGCCAGGTAGCGCGGATCGGCACCGCCGTCGAGCATGCGGCAGAACCAGTACAGCGCGCCATCCGGGTTGGAGCCGCGCACCGACTTGTGCAGGGCCGAAATCTGGTCGTAGAAGGCATCGCCGCCCTTGTCAAAGCGGCGCAGGTTCTGCGCCATGGTCGCCTCGATGAAGGCGCCATCGACCACCGCATGCTTCGCCGCATGGGCTGCCGTGCGCACCTGTTCCAGCAAGTTGAGCAGGCGGCGTGCATCGCCGTCGGCCAGACCGATCAGGCGCGTCCGGGCATCGTCGTCGAAAGCCAGATCGGCCAGCGCCCGTTCGCGGGCACGGTCGAACAAGGCGCCCATTTCCGCCTCGTCGAGCGACTTCAGCACATAGACCGAAGCCCGCGACAGCAAGGCCGAATTGACTTCGAACGACGGGTTTTCCGTCGTCGCGCCGATGAAGGTGAACAGGCCGCTCTCGACAAAAGGCAGGAAGCCGTCCTGCTGCGCCTTGTTGAACCGATGGATTTCATCGACGAACAGGATGGTCCGCCGCCCCTGCCCCCGCCACATCTCGGCCTGCGCCACCGCCTCGCGCACCTCCTTGATGCCGGAAAACACTGCCGACAGTGCGATGAACTCGCAACTGAACTGCGTCGCCATCATCCGCGCCAGCGTCGTCTTGCCAACCCCCGGCGGCCCCCACAGGATCATCGAATGCGGCTGCCCCGATTCGAAAGCCAGACGCAGCGGCTTGCCCGGTCCCAACAGGTGTTGCTGGCCGATCACCTCGTCTGGCGTCTGCGGCCGCAACTGCTCGGCCAGCGGCGCGGCACGATCAACGGCGTTCCGGGAAAACAAATCGCTCATCGTCATTCAGCCCCAGGCACGGGAAAAGACTTCGTCCAGCGCAGCCACTACGCTGTCGCCCTCTTCCACCAGCGAACCGACCTTCGGCCCGAGCGCATCCAACGATACCGAAACAATATCGAGCGGATTGAGCACGACCCGCCGCCCCTCAACGGTGAAAGCCGGATTGACCGGCGAAATGGGTAAATCGACCTCGCGCGCCAGCAGATCGCCAGCGACCAGCGGTACGACGACCCGCCGCCGCCGCGCATCGAACACCGCCGACTGCACGACCACAACGTAAGGCACCTGCACCGCCTGACGCCCGATATTGCGATGCACATCAAACTGGCTCATAGCGTCGAATGCTCGTCGGCAAATGAACCGTGCGCCTCTTCAAAACGGTTCCAGGCCCCGGACACTTCGGCGTAATGCTGCTGCTGATCCTGGCGCAACTGCCGCTCGTGCGCGACAAACTCGGCCAACAGGGCATCCACGGTAGACGACAAATTGCGGGTATAAACCCGCGCCTGCTGAACAGTGGCTTCATTGAGCAGCAAATTCACCGGGCGCTTGGCCGGCTGTGTGTGGGATACGGGTTTCATGGCAAGTCCTCCTCTGCGCATGGTATGCGCACCGTGACAAAAACACCAGTCAGCGAACCGCATCGAGCGGCGACACCACACCGCGCCCACCACGATTGAGCACATGCGTGTAGATCATCGTCGTCGATACATCCGAATGCCCCAGCAGCTCCTGAACAGTGCGAATGTCGTAGCCCGATTCCAGCAAATGCGTGGCGAAGGAATGGCGCAAGGTGTGCGTCGACGCCGGCTTGGCAATGCCCGCCTCGCTCAGTCCGCGCTTGATTGCCCGCTGTAGCGCTTGCTCGTGCGTGTGGTGACGGCGCTCGATACCGGTTCGCGGGTCGACCGAAAGACCGGCAGCCGGAAACACCCAGAACCATGCCCAGGCTTCCGGTGCGGACGGATATTTTCGGGCCAGCGCCTCCGGTAGATACACACCGGGACGCCCAGCCTCCCGGTCGCGCTCCCACAGCATCCGCACCCGCTGCAAATGCGACTGCAGGGCCGGGATCAACGAAGCCGGCAACACCGTCGGCCGATCCTTGCCGCCCTTGCCATCGCGCACCATGATTTCAGCACGCGCAAAATCGACATCCTTCACCCGCAAGCGCACGGCTTCCATCAGGCGCATGCCGGTGCCGTACAGCAGGCGCGCCATCAAGGCATGCGTGCCCTCCATGGCCACCAACAAGCGCTCGACCTCCAGGCGCGCCAACACGGCCGGCATGCGCTGCGGCTTCTTCGGCCTCTCCAGTTCGGCCAACCAAGGCAGTTCGACCCCCAGCACCTCCTTGTAGAGAAACAGAATGGCCGATAGCGCCTGCCGATGTGTCGAAGCTGCCACTTTCAACTCACTGGCAAGATACCCAAGAAATTGACGAACATGGTCTCCTTCCAACTCACGCGGATGACGCCGCCCATGAAAACGGACAAACCGCCGAATCCAGTTGACATACGCCTTTTCCGTCCTGATGCTGTAATGTTTGTAGCGAATGGCTTCTCGAACACGGCCCAGCAACGTGGGAGATTGATCTTCAGACATAAGCGTCAACCAAATACTGTATATAACAACAGTACATCGCAACCGAGAAAATTGCAATTACAATCGCATACATAGTACAAAAATTGTCGCTGCAATTACGGGGGTATACGGCGCAAACGCCTGCGATCCCAAGAAAATGCCGGGTTTCGTGGTTTGTTATCGGGGCAGGTGGCAACAAGAATGGAAAAACACGCGATATTTCATGATGCTACATACATGCTCGCTTCCCAGCCAACTGACATCTCGCCGGGATACATGGCATTTTTGACGTCCACTTCAAGTTAGGTTCCAGCATGCTCATACGCTTCCTACTGCTGACGTGCCTGCTGTTCCCTTTGGAGCTGATTGCGGCACCATGCGAAGTACTCGCCAAAGTGAGCCAAGTCGAGGTACGGGAAACCGGACCCGAGTGCAAAGACATCGTGTTGGTTGTTGTAGCACGCGACGGAACTTCCATTGGCTCCATGCGCTATGAAGAAATCCCGCAAGGGCTTGAACGATTCTGGGTTCAGTCTTGTGACTGCTATCTTTGGCAAGTTTCTGGAATTGGAGGCGCCCACACACGAATTGTGCGTTTCTTCAGAGAGAATTCTGCCAGTGCCTTGGTTGAAATTAAGGGCGGAGTTTTCGGATCCGAGATTGGCAGAATCAGTCGGAGTTACCGAAACAAGGACTTGTACGTGGAAGTACAAGATTCGGTTGCCGGTACAAATAGGCTGTCAACAACCCGCTACCGCTTGCGGGGCGACCGTTTCGTCAAGAGTGATGCGCCACGAACCTAACCCTACGGTCGAGGCGCGGCTTCGCCGCTGGGACGCCGTGCCGGCGATGCCGGCCCGTCGCCCCTCACCTTCACGTTAGCTGGTATGCGCACCAGCCCACCTCACTCGTTGATTCGCTATAGACATGCACTCTTGGCGTTTGCGCTCTCGGCTTGGCTCGTAGCCGGAGCGATGCTACTTTTGTTCAAAGGTAACCCCGCTATGCCTGTTGCCGCTGTCGTAGCAGCCGCAGGCTTCGTTTTCATTTGGGCAAACGGGGCCTATTGGTGGATCATGCTTCGATACCCTTATATTGAAGTAGCTAAGGGGCAATATGCGAGCCGCGACGAATGGAAGGGAGGAAGTCATGGAACATTTTTCGTGATTTATTTCTTCTTCGCCGTGGTTGGATCCATTGCGTGCATAAATGTTGCACTCAATGGCTAACCCAGCAGTCGAGGCGCGGCTTCGCCGCTGGGACGCTGTGCCGGCGATGCCGGCCCGTCGCCCCTCACTTCCACGTTAGAGGTTATCGTGGCTTGGCTCAAACGCATCGGCATAACACTTTGCCTTATCGTCATCGCATCATTAATTGCCTATTTCGGCTTAAAGAAATACACAGAAACATATTCCTTTGCACCTGACGACCCGGAGCAAATTCAACTCGCAGCAGAGCATGCCCTGTGTGCTGGTTACTACAGGGTTATGCGCTCGTCGCTGAAAAAAGAGCGCCCCGACTACGCTGAGCTAGAAAGGCAATACACCCAAGAGTTTGAACATCATATAAAAATGGGCCTTAACTTCTCACCGGACAAAGAGCTATTCAAGGCTCAAATCGAGAAGGCAAGTTCTCAGTTCGGAGATGAGGTAATCAATGCCGCCAAATCTAAAACGGTATCCGAACTCGTAGATAAAAGAATGCATCAGTGCTTTGACACGGTCTTTCGCGGTGGTGCTTTCGTTAAGCGCAAGCTCGAAGAAAGAAGCAGGTAGCCATGCCCAAAACCTCTAACATTACTTCCGAGAGCGGGAACACAATGATTCAATTGTGCCGTTTGTTGCCCAATACAAATTACAAAATGGCTAACAAATCGTTCCAACGGACAAGCAGCCCGCTACAACGTGCATGACGCTCTTCGCGTCCGATTCAACCCCGATACCGACGGGACGGGCGAGCTGTTTGCCGAAATCCGCTCCAACGGCTATTCCGGTTCTGGGTCCGCTTGGGTTGGAGCAGCAGAGCTCGTCGAGTTGGCGAAGAAACTCGCCGCCGCATTCCCATTGCCCTCCGATTCACGGCTTGGAATCCGCGGTGGTTTCTGGAGTAAGTCGGGTGGTGGCCTCGAACAAGAGCATGTGGGCCTCTCGTTCTATCCTGTCGGTTCCATTGGCCGGGTGGGTTGCCGCGTGGTGCTCAGCACCCCGATTCATGCACAAGACCGACCGGAAGCACAGTCGTCCTTGGCGGTTGAGTTACTCACTACCTATGAAATGCTTGGCGCTTTTGCGCGGTCTCTGGAGTTACTTGTTTCGGGAGGTTCGAATGAAGCAGTTCTCCAAGCAGCGGGCTAACCCTGCGTTGCAGGCCCTGGCGCATAAAGCTGCGCCAGGGCCTGAACTTGAACGTTACCCCTCATGGGAAGTGAGCAGATGAACCTGCCCAAAACCAAACCGATACTCTCAACCGACTGGCAAGCAGAGCGATTGGATCGTGTCCGCGCGTTGATCAGGCAGGCTGCACCGGATGCGGCCGAAGAAGCCAAATGGAAGAAGCCCTCCAATCCGGCGGGTGTGCCTACCTGGTCAGATCACGGCATCATCTGCACAGGTGAAACGTACAAGGACAAAATCAAGCTTACCTTTGTCAAGGGCGCCAAGCTCAGTGACCCGCATGGGCTGTTCAATGCCAGCCTGGACGGGAACACCCGCCGTGCCATTGACCTGAAACAGTTCGATACGCTGAATGAGCAGGCATTTCATGAACTGGTCCAGGCCGCCGTTGCGCTCAACCGTGGCAGCGCTGAGGGCTAACAATTGGTCCCGGCTGACGCCGCTTCGCGGCGCGGGTTAAATCAGGTTGTCGGGAAACGATAAGGTACAGACCGAAACAAGCTGTCGTCCCCGATTTTGCGGGTAGTCCATCCGATCCAGACCAGCACCGACTGTTTATACGTCGGACAAGCGAACAATGCCCCCGGACCTTATTCAAGGAGAGGGTGGCCATGACCGACCAAACCAGCGACGGACTATTCACTTTCTCGCAGAAAGCGAATTACTGGAACGAGCTCTATAGCCATCCGGCAACGCTTTTCGAGCACCACATGTGCCTGCGGCGGGATCATGCCGCTACTTACATCCAGTCCCACTTCGATCCTGGCGTCGCACTGCTCGACCTGGGCTGCGGCGCTGGCGTGCTCAGCGAAAAGTTGCTGGAAATGGGCTATAGGGTGACGGCTGCCGATGCCTCGCCGGACATGGTCGCGTTGTCGCGCGAGCGTCTCAAGCGCTTTCCCGAGGCTTTGCGCCGGCATTGCCAGGCCAACTGCCTGGATTTGCCCTTCGCCGATGGCGAGTTCGACCTGGTGGTCTGCCTCGGCATGTTCGGGTATTTCGACGAGGTCACGCGCGCCTTGCGGGAGATCGAACGGGTGCTCAAGCCGGGCGGCACGCTGATCATCAGCGTTCGCAACCGGAATACGCATCGGGTATTCGATCTGCTGCAACTGGCCAAGCATCCGTTCCGGCCACTGCGTGCGGCGGCACAGCGCATCGCCCAGGCCTTCCGGCCGCCTCTTCCGGCCAGCGAGTATCCGGCAGGCGACGACGGTTTTCGCATCGAGATTTACGATTCGCCGGCCCGCCTGATCAAAGGGGTAAGCCAACGTGGCTATACCCTTGTCGATTTCGACGGCCTGGGTTACGGGCCGCTGGCTATTGCCGGCCACAAGCTGTTTTCCGAAGGCTTTTCGATCCGCCTCAGCGATGCTCTGCACCGGTGTTTCAAGGCGCTCGGCCTGCGGCATTTCAGCCGCTGGTTCGCCGATGTGAGCTTCTACGTTTTCACCAGAAGCCAGCGAGCGGCCACGGAGGCCACTGGTGGGCCGAGGCCGCTCTCTTAATCCCCTGTTCGCTTTACTTGGCATCCCGGCAACAACTCTTCCATAGGCGGCCATCGTACTGAGGGGAATTCCAGGCCTCACAGGCGCCACCGTTAAACCATGCAGCGCCCACCGCCTCTCAGCCCTGTACAGCGACTACGGTGCCGCTTCGAAGGTGCCGACGCTGTGGCTGTACAGCGAAAACGATCGCTTCTGGGGCGCCGAACTGCCCAGGAAATGGTTCAAGGGTTTCATCGAGTCTCGATGCCACGCTAATCCCGCGCCTTAACCACTTGCTTCACTCGCCCACCACATCGGCCCCCGGCGGTGGCGTGAATTTGAAGGTCGCCGCCGGCAGTGCCGGGTTGCGCTCCATTTTCGAGAAACGGATCAGCGTGGTCTGGCCGAAGCTGTCGAGCAGTTCCATTGCCTTCAGGTCACCTCCGGCAAAGCCCAGCCGCACTCGCTCGAAGCCGCTGTCGCTGGCCTTGGGCGTGGCTTCGACCCAGTTCAGACCTTCCGCCTCGCCGACATCCTTGAGGGTGAAGTTCTTTTCCAGTTCGTTGCTGCCCGACAGCAGCGCCGCCGGAGAACCGCCGATGGCCTGCCCGGCCTTGCGCACGGTGACCTGCTGCAATTCCGGGTCGTGTATCCAGATTTTTTCGCCGTCGCCGACCACCAGTTGCGGATAGGGCTTCTGGATTTCCCAGCGCAGCTTGCCGGGACGTGAGATGGCGACGATACCCGAGGACTGCTGCGGCTTGCGGCCGCTCTTGGCAATGACGGTCTGGGCGAATTCGGCCTTCAGCGTCTTGGTGTTCTTGAGAAAGTCGTGCAACTGATCGACCGCGCCGGCCAGGGCAAAGGCGGGCAGCAAGGCAAGCGTGGCGACCGACAGGATTCTTTGGGTGAGTTTCATGCGCATAGCTTACCGCGCCGTTTTCCGGCGCGGTGTTTCAGGGTGTAACTGTTCGCAAACCACCTATTCGGCGGGTTTCTTCATCAGCACTTCGCGCCCGCCGCGGCCATCCATGGCGGAAACCAGGCCGGCCTTCTCCATGGCTTCGATGAGGCGCGCCGAGCGGTTGTAGCCGATACGCAGATGACGCTGGACCAGCGAAATCGAGGCACGCTGGTTCTTGAGCACGATATCGACGGCCTGGTCGTAGAGCGGGTCGCTTTCGGCATCACCACCCCCCTCGCCGCCTTCGCCGCCCTCCTCGTCATCGCCGCCGGCACCAGTCAGGATGTCTTCGACGTATTCCGGCGCACCGGTCGCCTTGAGGTGCTCGACGACGCGATGCACTTCATCGTCCGAAACGAAGGCGCCATGCACGCGGGTCGGGTAGCCGGTGCCGGGCGCCAGGTAGAGCATGTCGCCCTGGCCAAGCAGCGCTTCGGCCCCCATCTGGTCGAGGATGGTGCGCGAATCGATCTTGCTGGAAACCTGGAAGGACAGGCGGGTCGGGATGTTGGCCTTGATCAGGCCGGTGATCACATCGACGCTCGGGCGCTGCGTGGCGAGCACGAGGTGGATGCCGGCGGCACGGGCTTTCTGCGCCAGACGGGCGATCTGCTCCTCGACCTTCTTGCCGACGACCATCATCAGGTCGGCCAACTCGTCGATGATGACGACGATGAACGGCATGGTCTTCAGCGGCTCCGGCGTTTCCGGCGTCAGGGTCAGCGGATTCGGGATATGTTCCCCGCGCTTCTCGGCTTCCTTGATCTTGGTGTTGAGGCCGGCGATGTTGCGCACGCCCATGGCCGACATCAGCTTGTAGCGCTTCTCCATCTCGGTGACGCACCAGTGCAGCGCATTGGCCGCCTGCTTCATGTCGGTGACGACCGGCGCCAGCAGGTGCGGGATGCCTTCGTAGATCGACAGTTCCAGCATCTTGGGGTCGACCATGATCAGGCGCACATTGTCCGGCTCGGACTTGTAGAGCATGGACAGGATCATGGCATTGACGCCGACCGACTTACCGGAACCGGTGGTACCGGCGACCAGCAGGTGCGGCGTCTTGGCCAGGTCGGCGACCACCGGCAGGCCGCCGATGTCCTTGCCGAGGCACACCGTCAGCGGGCTGTGCATGTCGTGGTACGGCTTGCTGGAG
>DATGXM010000513.1:0-9053 GCA_035298985.1 Azonexus sp.
ATGAACGAGACGGGCCTCGGCCATTTCCGCGACCGACTCGGCGCTGCCCTGCGGATCGTCGTCGGCGTCCCGGTCCTCCGGCCGATTGAGCCCCAGCGGGTCTTCGGCATGGGGCGTGGGCTCGGCGCTCTGTATCATCCAGACGCCGGGCGACGGATCGTCTTCATGGTCGGCATCGCTGGCCCGCGGCCGACGGGAGAGCGCCGTGCTGCGCGGGTGTCCCCTATGTTCCGCTTCCTGATCAGCGTCCCAGGCCCCGTTGCGGCCGCTCCGCGACGGCTTGCCCTCCGGTCGCAGCAGGCGACCGATGAGGCAATCCCCCAGCCACGGGACGTAACGTTCATGCGGAAAGCGTCCGGCAATCTCCAGGGCAGCGCTGCGCGCCCACTCCAGGGCCCCGGCCGGCGTCCGGGCCACCGGCGGCGAAACACCGTTCCCCAACAGAAAAACGCCATAGCGCGCGGCCACTTCGGCGGCCTGCCGAGTGCGCGGGCGATGCTTTTCCAGATTCACTGCGGTCCGGGCACGCAGGGCGGCGAGGCCGTCGCACCAGCCCGGCATCAGGCGGCGCACGCCGTGATCGGCAGCGACACACTCGGCCAGCAGGTAAAGATCCATGACCATGCCACTGTCCACTGCCGCGAGGTGGAGGGCGCTGCCTCGCGCGCAACGCAACGCCTGCAACAGCGCGAGCAGCGAATATTCGTCGGGGCCGGCGATCCCGCGGCCAATCCGTCCCGCATCGTCCGGCACCGGCAAGCTGGGCGGCAGGTAGATGGCGGTGCCGTCGTTGGCCGGCAGCGGGCCGGGCGGCGCGGCGGAGCGGCTGCCCGGGTCGAACCAGCGGCGCGCCAGGGGCACTGGGGCGCAGCACTGCGCTGGCCGGACCGGCAGCGGGTACCCGAGCACGCTCTCGATGAGCAGTTCCAGCCGTCGTTTGACGTCACTCAGGTGAACCGTGGGGCCCGGGGATGGCGGCGGACGATGGCGTTGCCACAGGCGGCCCAGGGCTTCCCCGGCGTGGCGGAGGCCATCGATGATCAGCTCTTCGGCTTCCGGCATGCTTGAGGCGATCCTAGGGAAAGCTGCCGGCGATCAGGGCGCCCAGGGTCTCCAGCAGTATCGGGTCGTCGGTCAGCGGCGCGGCGATGGCCGTCTCGCAGGCCCGCCGCTCGGGGATGCCGGCCGCCATCAGCCGGGCGGCAGCGACCAGCAGCCGGGTGCTCGGCGCCTCGGGCAGGCCGCGATCGCGCAGCGGGCGGATGCGCGCCGCCAGCTCCACCAGGGTGGCGGCACACCCCCGGTCCACGCCGCCTTCGGCCATCAGGATGGCGGCTTCCCGCTCGCGGTCGGGGAAATCGAAGGCCAGCGCGGCAAAGCGCTGGCGGGTGCTGGGTTTCAGGTCCTTGAGCGCGTGCTGGTAGGCCGGGTTGTAGGAAATGACCAATTGAAAACCCGGGCTGGCTTCGATCACTTCGCCGGTTTTCTCCAGGCTCAGGGTGCGCCGGTGATCGGTGACGGGATGGATGACCACGGTCGTGTCCTGGCGCGCCTCCACCACCTCGTCCAGGTAGAGGATGGCGCCGCTGCGCAAGGCCCGGGTCAGCGGGCCGTCCTGCCAGCAGGTTTCGTCGCCGTGGATCAGGTAGCGCCCGAGCAGGTCGTTGGCGGTCAGGTCATCGTGGCAGGCCACGGTGACCAACGGCCGCGCCAGGCGCCAGGCCATGTGCTCGACGAAGCGGGTCTTGCCGCAACCGGTGGGGCCTTTCAGCATGACCGGGATGCCCTGTCGGTGGCACTCGGTGAAAACCTGCACCTCGTCGCCATGCGGCAGGTAGTAGGGCTCCCGCTCGCGGCTACGCCAAAGCTCCGCCGTCTGGATTTGCACGGCGCGCTCGCTCAAGCCGTTGCCCGTGCGGTGCGCAGGGCGGCATCGGGTTCGTCAGCCGGCAGTACCTGGTCGAAGGTAGGCCGATAGCGGAAGAAGTTCCAGATGAACAGCCCGACACCGGCGGCGAACAGGGTTCCGGCGGCGAGCAGCATCAGGAAATGGACCTGGATTTTCAGCTGGGTTTCCAGGAAGCCGAGGCCGATGATGCGCTCCAGATAGACCTGCCCGATGCCCGCCGTGGCAAACGAGATGGTCATCCCGAACATGCCGCCCAGTTGCAGCCAGAAGGCCCAGTAGTCGGACGGACGGCCTTCGTCGCCGCGACTGCGGCTGACCTGGGGCAGGATGTAGGTGATCATCGCCAGCACGATCATGGCATAGGCGCCGAAGAAGGCAGCATGCCCGTGCATCGGGGTGATCAGGGTACCGTGGGTCCACTTGTTCACCGTCGGCCAGGTGTGGGCGAGGCCGAGCAATCCGGCGCCGAACATGGTGAACACGGCACTGCCGACCGTCCAGTGAGTGGCCAGGGTATTGGGGTGGGCGAGTCCCGAGCGGCGCAGCGCGCTGTACGCGTAGATCGCCATGCCGACTAGCGGAGCCGGCTCCAGGGCGCTGAAGAAGCCGCCGGTAAGCAGCCAGTACTCGGGCACGCCGAGCCAGTAGTAGTGGTGCGCCGTCCCGATGACGCCGGAAATGAAGACCAGACCGACAATGACGTACAGCCACTTCTCCATGACCTCGCGGTCGGCACCGGTGAGCCGGATCAACAGGTAGGCCAGCATGCTGCCCTGGATCATTTCCCAGCAGCCTTCGACCCACAGATGGATGGTCCACCAGCGGTAGAAAGTCCCTACCGTGTAGTTGTCGAAGGGGATGAGGGACGGCAGATAGAGCAGCGCCGCGAGGAACAGGCCGCCGAGCAGCACGCCTTCGGTGGTCGTGAAACGTCCCGAGCGGCGGATGGTCATGAAGACGTTGTAGAGGAACATCAGCATGACCACCACGATGACGATCTTGTGCGGCAATGGCTGCTCGAGGAGCTTGGTGCCGGCGCCCCAGCGGAAGAAGTAGCTGATGATGGCGGTCACTCCCATGACCACCCACAACCCCAGCTGGATATAGGCGAGCTTGACGCTGTACAGCTCGCTCCGCGATTCCTCCGGCACGATCCAGTAGGTGCCGCCCATGAAGCCGGTCAGCACCCAGACCACCAGCAGATTGGTATGGACGACCTTCATCACGTCGAAGGGCACCAGATTGATCAAGGGGTCAGGCCCCAGGTATTTGGTGGCGGCGAGCAGACCGAAGGCGACCTGCAGGCCGAACAGGCCCATGGCCACGGCGAAGTACCAGTAGGCGACAGCTTGCGAGCGGTATTTCATGGCGACTCCTTATTTCAAACTGGCCAGATAGGCGACCAGCTGATCGATCTGCTGCGGGGTCAGTTCCTTGCCGAAATTGCCGGGCATGATGGAGCGGTGGTCGGCGGAATAGGTGGCGCCCGGCACCACATAGGCATTGGGATCGACGATGGATTCGCGGATGTAGCCCGCGACATCCGTGGCCTTGCCGTGGTAGTCGGGAGATTTCAGCATCTGTGCCGCACGGGTGGCGATATCGGCCAGGGTCGGCCCAACCAGGTTCACTCCCGGCGAAATGGAGTGGCACGCAGAACAGCCGGGAGGCGCCGCATTAAACAGGGCCTGACCGAGGGCGACCGGTTCACTGGACGGAGCCGGCGACGCCCCCCCCTGCCCGGCATTGGTTCCCGGAATGGCTGCCCCCGAGACCAGGATGCGCCGTGGCGGCCAGCCCTGGGTGTCGATATGGCCGATCCAGTCGAGGAAGGCGATGAGATCGGTGATTTCCTGCTCGCTCAGCTTCTGCTTGGGCATCACACGTCGGACCTTCTGCTCATCGTAGAAGCGGGAAGGATCGTGCATGAAGGCCCGCAGGTATTCCGGACCGCGCTGGACAGCGATCTTGGTCAGGTCGGGTGCGTAATAGGCCCCCTCGCCCAACAAGGTATGGCAGTTGGTGCAATTGTATTTATGCCATACGTCCTTGCCGGCGATCACTTGCGGCGTCAGCTTGTCCTCGTGCGTCAGGCGGGGAATCTGCCTATGGGTATCCACCGTCATAGCCAGGAAGGCAATTGTTACCACTGCGCTGGAAACAATTGCAAAAAGGCGGGCTTGTTGGCGCGTCATGGCGATACCCCCTCACACCCCGATGCTGGGCCAGTAGCGAGCCGCCATGGCGGCAGCGTAGACGACGCCTGAAACAAGGGCGATTTCAGCGATGGTGGCCAGGCCCTTCAGGGCGAGAAAGATGCCATCTGCCAGGGAAGAAGCATGCTTTTGCATTTCCGGCCTCCTTTTTTCGTGACAGGCGTACGAGAGCAATCGACGTTCCCGTGGAGCCACCCGCTGGAACTCTGGCGCCACGAAAGCGGAGGGAGCGTCGGGTATAATCTGGCCCTGGGTGTCCGCGCTGCGCGTGCAAGCGGACAGGGTTTTCGTGCTGGTCGGGCCGCCGCACGCTTTAATCGAGGCCCCCGTGAACCCTTATTGCGCCTATCGGCAGCATACGCTGCGCGATCTTCAATTCCCTGCTCCTTGCCCTGCCGTCCCCCCTTGTCGCACAACGCCGTACCTCGCTACAGGCCCGGCGTCGAACAACAGCATCCGGAGCGACTGACATGCAAACCGCCCTGATAGCCGTTTTTGTCGTGGTCTATGCCGCCATTGCGCTGGAACATCCGCTCAGGATCAACAAGTCCGCGTCGGCCTTGCTGGGGGCCGGACTGCTGTGGAGCATCCATGCCTTGTCGGCGACAGCCCCGGAGCAAGTGACGCACGAACTGGGCGAATCACTGGCGGCGACTGCCCAAATCGTATTTTTCCTGATGGGCGCGATGACTGTCGTCGAGGTGATGGATGCCCACAACGGCTTCGAGATCATCACCCGGCGCATCCGTACTTCCAGCCTGGCGTCGCTGCTCTGGCTGGTCGGCTTCGTGACCTTCTTCCTCAGCGCCATCCTCGACAACCTGACGACGACCATCGTCATGGTGTCGCTGATGCGCAAAATCCTGGCCAAACGCAACGACCGCCTGTTCTTCGCCGGGATCATCGTCATCGCCGCCAACGCCGGTGGCGCCTGGTCGCCGATAGGCGATGTGACCACCACCATGTTGTGGATCGGCGGCCAGATCACGGCCCTGGCCATCATCAAATCCGTCTTTGTGCCGTCGCTGGTCAGCCTGGTGCTGCCGCTGGCGATTACGGCCTACCTCTTGCGCGGCCGGGAAGTCGCCCCGCTCGCCGAAATGGAGGCCGACCCCGGTTCGCGCACGACCGATTTCGCCAGAAACCTGATGTTCTGCCTGGGCCTCGGCATTCTGATTGCCGTGCCGGCCTTCAAGACCGTGACCCACCTGCCCCCGTTCATGGGCATCCTGTTCGGCCTGGGCATACTGTGGCTGGTCGGCGACCTCGTGCTGCGCAACAGCGGCGAGGACTGCAAGCAACACCTGACGCTGGGCCACGCCCTGAGCCGCATCGATATGAGTTCCATCATGTTCTTCGTCGGCATCCTGCTGGCGGTGGCTACCCTCGAACACGCCCATGTCTTGTCCGCCCTCGCCCGCTGGCTGGACCAGGCCATCGGCCGGCAGGACGTGATTGTGGTGCTCATCGGCATCCTCAGCGCCATCGTCGACAACGTGCCTCTGGTGGCGGCATCGATGGGCATGTACAGCCTCGGCGACTTTCCGCCGGACCACTTCCTGTGGCAGTTCCTCGCCTACTGCGCCGGCACCGGCGGTTCCGTGCTCATTGTCGGCTCCGCGGCCGGCATCGCGGCCATGGGCCTGGAGAAAATCAGTTTCTTCTGGTACGTCAAAAAGATCAGCGGCCTGGCGCTGGTCGGCTACTTTGCCGGCGCTGCCGCTTATCTGCTTCAGTATCACAGTTTCCACTAGGACCAAGGGACAGGTTTGGAGGCGTGAGCAGCTGCATGCCGCCATCGGTCCCGAGAAAACTGCCGATCACCTGCGAAGATGGCCGCTACCCTGGATAGATTCCCCGGGTTTTCCCGCATAGCGACAACCCTAATTACGCCACTGTTGCCCGGGTATTAGCCTTGCCTCCCACCAAGGAGGGAACATGACAAAAATATCCGCCGCCCTGAGCGGCATCGCACTGTGCATCTGCACCCAGGCGGCTTCGGCTGACGAGCCGATCCGCATCGCCGTGACCGGCCCCTACTCCGGCCCGTCGTCGCCGATGGGCCAGTCGATGCTGGCCGGCGTCCGCCTGGCGATCAGCGAAATGAACCTAGGGGGCGGATTGCTCGGGCGCCCATTGGTGCTGGTCGAGAAGGACGACAAGGGCGACCCGGCGACCGGCAAGCAGGTGGTCGACGAAGCCATCCGCCAGGACAAGGTGGTGGCCGGCCTCGGCTTCATCAACACCGGCGTCGCGCTGGCCGCGCTGAAGACCTACCAGGAGGCCCGCCTGCCGGTCATCGTCAATGTCGCCACCGGCAGCACCGTGGCCCGCCAGTTTGCCCCGCCCGCCGTCCCCGACAGCTACGTTTTCCGCAACTCGGCCAGCGACGACATCCAGGCTGCCATGATCGTGCGCGAGGCGGTCAAGCGCGGCCGCTACAGCAAGCTGGCCATCTTCCACGACAGCACGCCCTACGGCGAACAGGGACGCGACCAGCTGACCAAGGAACTGGCCACGCTGGACCTCAAGCCGGTGGCGGTCGAGAGCTTCAATCCCGGCACCCGCGATCTGGCTGCCGCCCTGCAGCGCGCCCGCGACGCCGGCGCCGAGGCGATCCTGACCTACGCCATCGGCCCGGAACTGGCGGTCATCGCCAACGGCCGGGCGCGGCTGGGCTGGAAAGCGCCGATGATCGGCAGCTGGCCGTTGTCGCTGCCCAATTTCATCGAGGCTGCCGGCAAGAATGCCGAAGGCGCGCGCATGCCGCAAACCTTCGTCGAGGCGCCGAACAACTACCGCCGTACCTCTTTTATCAGCGCCTATCACCATGCCGACGGCAGCAAGCGCATTCCGTCAGCCGTCTCGGCGGCACAGGGCTACGACTCGGCTCTGCTGCTGATGGCGGCGATCAACCAGGCCGGCAGCACCGAAGGCCCGAAGATCCGCGCCGCGCTGGAAAACCTGCAAAAGCCGGTCTATGGCGTGATCACGACCTATTCACCGCCCTTCACCAAGGACGACCACGAGGCGCTGAGCGACAACATGGTGCTGATGGGCGAGATCAAGCAGGGCCAGGTCGGCTTCGCCCACCCGGACGACGAGAAGCGCAGCCTGCTCGTCCACCGCAAGCCGAAGACTCAGCCGGTCAATTGACCGGACTGGATGCGCAGGGTCCGCCCGCAGCGGGCGGCGATTGCCTCGTCGTGGGTGACCAGCAATAGCGTCGTGCCCTGGCGCGCGTTGAGGTCGAACATCAGCTCGATGATCTGCTGGCCAGTCGCCGCATCGAGGTTGCCGGTCGGCTCGTCGGCCAGCACCAGCCGGGGATTCGGCGCGAAGGCCCGGGCCAGCGCGACGCGCTGCTGCTCGCCGCCGGACAGGTGCTTGGGGTAATGCTTCAGGCGATGGCCGAGGCCGACGCGCTCCAGCCACTCGCGGGCGATGCCCGACGCGCCAGCCACCCCGGCCAATTCCAGCGGCAGCATGACATTTTGCAGCGCCGTCAGCGACGGCAGCAACTGGAAGGACTGGAAGACGAAGCCGAGCAGCCGGCCGCGCAACCGGGCGCGCTGATCCTCGTCCAGCCTGCTCAGGTCGGTTTCGTCGAGGGCCACCCCGCCCGCCGTCGGCAGATCGAGCCCGGCCAACAGGCCGAGCAGCGTCGACTTACCCGAACCCGAAGCGCCGACGATGGCCACCGTTTCGCCCGGCATGACCGAAAAGGAAATATCCTGCAGAATCGTCAACGGCTCGCCGCCGTTATCGACGGTCTTGCCCAGCCCCGACACTTTCACCACCGGTTTATCTGCCATGCGGCCTATCCTGTCCTTCTGTCTGTTCGTGTTTTCCCTGCTCTGCCTGCCGCTGCCGGCGCACGCCGCCAAGACCATTGTGGTCATGGGCGATTCGCTGTCCGCCGGTTACGGCATCCGGCCGGAACAGGCCTGGCCGGCGCTGCTCGGCAAGCGCATCAGCGACAAGCAGCTCGATTATAGCGTCGCCAACCTGTCCATTTCCGGCGAAACCAGCGCCGGCGGACGTTCCCGTCTCGACGCGGCGCTCAAGGCCCGCAAGCCGGCTGTCGTCGTCATCGCGCTCGGCGCCAACGACGGCCTGCGCGGCCTGCCGCTGGCCCAGATGCGCGACAACCTGAAGGCCATGATCGATGCGGCGCGCGGCAGCGGTGCCAAGGTCGCCCTAATCGGCATGCGCCTGCCGCCCAACTACGGCCCCTATGCCGGCGAATTCCAGCGCAGCTTTGCCGACATCGCCAAGGAAAAGAAAGTGCCGCTGGTCGATTTCCTGCTCGAACCGGTAGCCGCCCAGCCGCGCTATTTCCAGCCGGACAACCTGCACCCGGTCGCCGAGGCGCAGCCGCTGATCCTCGACCACGTCTGGCCGACCCTGCTGCCGCTGTTAAAATAGCCGGATGAAGCGCCCCAACCCGACCGTGGCCGACCTCGCGGCCTACGACGAAATCATCGACGTCCGTTCCCCGGCCGAGTTTGCCGAAGACCACATTCCGGGCGCCATCAATTGCCCGGTGCTCGACAACGACCAGCGCATCCAGATCGGCACGCTGTACAAGCAGGTGTCGCCGTTCGAGGCCAAGAAGCTCGGCGCCGCGCTGGTTTCCCAGAATATCGCCCGCCATCTGAAGGCGCATTTCCTCGACCGGCCGAAAAGCTGGAAACCGCTGATCTACTGCTGGCGCGGCGGCGACCGCAGCGGTTCGATGACCACCGTCTTCCGCGCCGTCGGCTGGCATGCCGGGCAACTCGACGGCGGCTACAAATCGTGGCGCGGCCACGTCATCGCCCGCTTGGCCGAACTGCCGGCGCAGTTCCGCTTCACGGTGCTCTGTGGGGCAACCGGCAACGCCAAGACGCGCATCCTGCAGGCGCTGGGCGACCGAGGCGAGCAGA
>DATGXM010000514.1:0-8031 GCA_035298985.1 Azonexus sp.
CATGTCGGGGAATTCGACTATGTTATCATTAACGACCAGTTGGCTCAGGCACTGGACGATCTGCGCGCCGTCGTGCGCGCTTCCCGCCTGAGCTTCGGGGTCCAGCGTGTCCGTCACGCCGCCCTGTTCGAGAGATTGATCTGATTTTTGAGGTTTACATGGCCCGCGTTACCGTTGATGACTGCCTGAAGAGAATTCCGAACCGTTTCCAGATGACCCTGGCCGCTGCCCATCGCGCCCGCCAGCTGGCCAATGGCGCCACGCCGCTGGTCGATGCCGAAAAGCACAAGCCGACCGTCGTCGCGCTGAAGGAAATGGGTGCTGGCAAAGTCGGTCTGGAAGTGCTGAACCGCGGCCAGGCCTGAGCTCCGGGGCGGTGGACTGATGGATTCTGCGCCGTCACCGCTGCCGCCTAGTGGTGTGGAGCCCGCCTACCGGGTCTTCCTCGATAGTCTCGACTATCTCCCTCCCGCCGATGTAGATCGTATCAAGGCCGCGTATGCCTTCGCGGCCAAGGCGCATGCGCACCAGAAGCGCATGTCCGGCGAGCCCTACATCACGCATCCGCTGGCCGTTGCCGGCGCCGTGGTCGAGTGGCGCATGGACGCCGAGGCGATCTGCGCGGCGTTGATGCACGATGTGCTGGAGGATACCGGCACTGCCAAGCACGAACTGGCCGAGAAATTCGGCAAGGAAATCGCCGAGCTGGTTGACGGCCTGTCCAAGCTCGACAAGATGGAATTCGCCTCCTACCAGGAGGCGCAGGCCGAAAATTTCCGCAAGATGCTGATGGCCATGGCGCGCGACCTGCGCGTCGTGCTGATCAAGCTGGCCGACCGCCAGCACAACCTTCAGACCATGTCAGCCATGCGCGCCGACAAGCGCGCCCGCATCGCCCGCGAGACGCTGGAAATTTACGCGCCGATCGCCTTGCGCCTGGGCCTGAACAAGCTTTACCGCGAATTGCAGGACCTCTCCTTCGAACTGATCCACCCGCACCGCGCCGAGGTGCTGGCCAAGGCGCTGAAGGCGGCGCGCGGCAACCGCAAGGAACTGCTCACCCGCATCCTCGACGGCATCCGCGACAAGCTCGAGCACGCCGGCCTGCGCGCCGACGTCTTCGGCCGCGAGAAGAGCCTGTATTCGATTTTCCGCAAGATGAAGGACAAGCATCTGTCCTTCTCGCAGGTGCTCGACATCTACGGTTTCCGCGTCGTCGTCGAGAACGTGCCGACCTGCTACCTGGCGCTCGGCGCCCTGCACAGCCTGTTCAAGCCGGTGCCCGGCAAGTTCAAGGACTACATCGCGATTCCCAAGGCCAACGGCTACCAGTCGCTGCATACCACGCTGATCGGCCCGTACGGCACGCCGGTCGAGGTGCAGATCCGCACCCGCGAGATGCACCATGTCGCCCAGGAAGGCGTCGCCGCCCACTGGTTGTACAAGGACATGGACGAGTCGAGCGCCGACCTGCAGATCAAGACGCACAAGTGGCTGCAGTCGCTGCTCGAAATGCAGACCAGCGACTCGTCCGAGTTCTTCGAGAACGTCAAGATCGACCTCTTCCCGGACGAGGTCTATGTCTTCACGCCCAAGGGCAAGATCCTGGCCATGCCGCGGGGGGCGACGGTGGTCGATTTCGCCTACGCGGTGCACACCGATGTCGGCCACCACTGTTCGGCGGCGCGGGTCAATCACGAACTGGCACCGCTGCGCACCGAGCTGCGCAACGGCGACCTGGTCGAGATCATCACTTCGCCGCAGACCAGCCCCAATCCGATCTGGCTGACCTATGTGAAGACCGGCCGGGCGCGCAGCAAGATCCGCCATTTCCTGCGCACCATGCAGAACGAGGAATCGGCCCGCCTCGGCGAGCGCCTGCTGCGCCAGGAGCTGCTGTCGCTCGGTGTCGTTCCCATCTCGATCCCGACCGAAGCCTGGGATGCCCTGGTCAAGTCCGGCGGCCAGAAGACGATGGAAGAGGTGTATAGCGAAATCGGCCTCGGCAAGCGCCTGCCCTCGGTGGTCGCCCGCCGCCTGCTGGCGCGCGAGGACATGTCGTCCGATTCGCCGAGCAGCATGACCCTGGCCATCCACGGCACCGAGGGCATGGCCATCCAGCTGGCGCGTTGCTGCCAGCCGATTCCGGGCGACCCGATCATCGGCTCGATCAAGAAGGGCAGCGGCCTGGTCATCCACACCCACGACTGCCCGACCATCCGCAAGTCGCGTTCGTCCGAGCCGCAGAAGTGGATCGACGTCGAATGGGAGCCGGAAGAAGGCAAGCTGTTCGACATCCGCATCAATGTCGAGGTCAAGAATGCGCGCGGCGTGCTGGCCCAGGTCGCCTCGGCCATTGCCGAAGCCGGATCGAACATCGAGCACGTGTCGATGGATGCCGATCCCGAGCGCCTGTTCACCACCCTGCGCTTCACCATCCAGGTCGCCCACCGCAACCACCTCGCCACCGTCATGCGCGGCATGCGCCATATCCCGGAGGTCACGCGGATCACCCGGGAAAGGGGAGGCGAGGCTTGAGAATCCTCGTGCTGGGCGCCGGCGTCGTCGGCACAACGAGTGCGTGGTATCTGTCCCGGGCCGGGCACCAGGTCACGGTGGTCGACCGCCAGCCGGTGGCAGGCAACGAAACCAGCTTCGCCAACGGCGGCCAGATTTCCGTCTCGCATGCCGAACCGTGGGCCAATCCGCACGTCCTGCCGCAACTGCTCAAATGGCTGGGCCGCGAGGATGCGCCGCTGCTCTGGCGCTGGCGGGCCGATCCCGCCCAGCTGGCGTGGGGCCTGCGCTTCCTGGTCGAATGCCTGCCCGGGAGGACCCGGCGCAACATCGCCGCCATCGTTGCCATGGCCCTGTACAGCCGGCGTTGCCTGCGCGATCTGCGCGCCGAACTGGGGCTGCAGTACGACCAGCTGGAGCGCGGCATCCTGCACGTCTATACCGACCGCAAGGACTTCGCGCGAGCCAGCGACGCCGCCCGCCTGATGCGCCAGTACGGACTCGACCGCGATACGGTCGATGTCGAGCGCTGCCTGCAGCTCGAGCCAGCGCTCGCCGACGCCCGTCATCTGCTGGTCGGCGGCGATTACACGCGTTCCGACGAATCGGGCGACGCCCACAAATTCACCCGGGCGCTGGCCGGCCATGCCGAAGCCGCCGGTGTCGCTTTTCGCCGCGAAACGACCATCGAACGCCTCGCCACCCGCGGCGGCAAGGTCGCCGGCGTGGTCGTCCATAACGGCAAGGCGCCGGAATTGCTGACCGCCGACGCCTACGTCGTGGCGCTGGGCAGCTATTCGCCGCTCATGCTGCGGCCCATCGGTGTACGGGTGCCGGTCTATCCGGCCAAGGGCTATTCGGCGACGCTGACCTTGGCCGAGGATAGCCATGCGCCGAGCGTCAGCCTGACCGACGACGAACGCAAGCTGGTCTTCTCGCGCCTGGGCAATCGCCTGAGGGTGGCCGGCACGGCGGAATTCAACGGCTATAACCTCGACCTCAACCCGGTACGCTGCCAGGCCCTGCTCGACCGCACCCGGCAGCTCTTCCCGCGCCTGCAAACGGTCGGCGAACCGGCCTTCTGGTGCGGCCTGCGCCCGGCGACGCCGTCCAACGTGCCGCTGGTCGGCCGCTCCTGCTTCGGCAACCTGTGGCTCAACACCGGCCACGGCACGCTGGGCTGGACCATGGCCTGCGGTTCCGGCGCGGCACTGGCCGCCATGATGAGCGGCTCGCTGCCCGACCCGGAATTTCCTTTCCTGAAATGCTGATCGACACCCACTGCCACCTCGACGCGGCCGAGTTCTCCGCCGACCGTGACGAGGTGCATGCAGGGGCGGTGGCCGCCGGTGTCGAAAAGATCGTCGTCCCGGCCGTGGTGGTGGATGGCTTCGCCGGGACACGGCAGACGGTGGCGCGCTACCCCGGCTGCTTTGCTGCCTACGGCATCCATCCGCTCTACGTCGTGCAGGCGGCGGACAGCGACCTGGCCGTCGTGCGCCAGTGGCTGCAGCGCGAATCGCCGGTCGCCGTCGGCGAGATCGGACTCGATCATTACGTCGCCGATGTCGATCCGCAGCGCCAGGAATTCTTTTTCGTCGAACAGCTGAAGCTGGCCCGCGACTTCGACCTGCCGGTGCTGCTCCACGTCCGGCGGGCAGTCGATCCCATCCTCAAGCAGCTGCGCCGCTTCAAGTTGCGCGGCGGCATCGCCCATGCCTTCAACGGTAGCCGCCAGCAGGCCGACGAGTTCATCAAGCTCGGCTTCGCCCTGGGTTTTGGCGGGACGCTGACCTTCAGCGGGTCGACCCGCATAAGGAAGCTGGCCGCCGAGCTGCCGCTCGACGCCATCGTGCTGGAGACAGACGCGCCGGACATCCCGCCGGCCTGGCTGAACGGCGGACGTAATGCTCCGGCCGAATTGGCCGCCATTGCCGATGTGCTGGCCGAATTGCGCGGTCTGAGCCGCGCCGAAATCGGGCTGGCGACCTCGCAAAACGCACGCCGCGTTTTGCCGGGAATTTGATCGTCGTCAACATTTCATTAAAAGTTTCAGGGGTATTTCCCGCTTTTGATCTGCGCTAAAGAAGCAGTCCCGGATGGGCGTAGTCTGCGCGAGCTGACATCAAACTGACTGGGCGTAGCATGGACATGCAGGTCTCGACGGGGGTCAATATCTCCAGCGTCATCGTAGGTGCCTTGCCCGCCGCGGCGGAGCAGGTGGCCGCGCAACTGCGGCAGCTGGCGGGGGTGGAGGTGCATGTCGTCGCCGACGACGGGCGCATGATCGTATCCATCGTAAGCACTTCCGAAGGCGCCATGGTCAGTACCTTTGAGGCGATACGCCAGTTGCCGGGGGTGCTCTCGGCCTCGCTGGTGTTTCACCAGTACGAATCCGATCCAGACGAGGAGGCCTGAGATGATGCAAGTGAAACTGACCCGGCGTGATTTCATCAAGAGCAATGCGGTGGCGGCAGCCGCCGCGACGGCGGGCATTACCGTTCCCGGCCTGGCCGCGGCGCAGCAGCCGGTGAACGACGGCGTGCGCTGGGACAAGGGCGTCTGCCGTTACTGCGGCACCGGTTGCGGTGTGCTGGTCGGCGTCAAGGACGGCCGCGTCGTCGCTACCCAGGGCGACCCGGAAGCGCCGGTCAATCGCGGCCTGAACTGCATCAAGGGTTACTTCCTGTCCAAGATCATGTACGGTAAGGACCGCCTGACCTCGCCGATGCTGCGCATGAAGGACGGCAAGTTCGACAAGAACGGCGATTTCAAGCCCATCTCGTGGAAACAGGCCTTCGATATCATGGAAGAGAAGTGCAAGGCGGCACTCAAGGAAGGCGGCCCGAAGAACATTGCGATGTTCGGCTCGGGGCAGTGGACAGTGTGGGAAGGCTATGCCGCCGCCAAGCTGATGAAGGCCGGTTTCCGCAGCAACAACATCGACCCCAACGCCCGCCACTGCATGGCGTCGGCGGTCGCCGGCTTCATGCGCACCTTTGGCATCGACGAGCCGATGGGCTGCTACGACGACGCCGAGCATGCCGACGTTTTCGCGCTGTGGGGCTCGAACATGGCCGAGATGCACCCCATTCTGTGGTCGCGCATCACCGACCGCCGCTTGGGTGCCAAGCACGTCAAGGTGCATGTGCTATCGACCTTCAGCCACCGCTCCTGTGAGTTGGCCGACAACGCGCTGATCTTCAAGCCGCAGTCCGATCTGGCCATCCTCAATTACATCTGCAACCACATCATCACGACTGGGGCGGTGAACAAGGATTTCGTCGCCAAGCACGTCAAGTTCGCCAAGGGCGTCACCGACATCGGCTACGGCCTGCGCCCGAACCATCCGCTGGAAAAGGCGGCGATGAACAATGGCTACCCGGGTGAGGACGGCAAGCCGAAGGGCAATCCGAACAACTCGACGCCGATGACTTTCGACGAGTTCGCCGCCTTCGTGTCGGAATACACATTGGACAAGGCGCACGAGATTTCCGGCGTGCCCAAGGAAAACCTCGAGGCGCTGGCCAAGGCCTACGCCGACCCGAAGACCAAGGTCGTTTCCTACTGGACCATGGGCTTCAACCAGCACAGCCGCGGCACCTGGGTGAACAACATGATCTACAACGTGCACCTCTTGGTCGGCAAGATTTCCGAGCCGGGCAACGGGCCGTTCTCGCTGACCGGCCAGCCGTCGGCCTGTGGCACGGCGCGCGAGGTCGGCACCTTCGCCCATCGCTTGCCGGCCGACATGGTGGTGATGAATCCCAAGCATCGCGAGTTGTCGGAAAAGCTGTGGAAATTGCCGGCTGGCACCATTCCCGACTGGATCGGCCTGCACGCCGTGGCCCAGAGCCGCGCCCTGAAGGACGGCAAGCTCGGTTTCTACTGGACGTCGACCACCAACAACATGCAGGCCGGGCCGAACGTCAATGAAGAGATTTACCCGGGTTGGCGCAATCCCAAGGCCTTCGTGGTGGTTTCCGATGTGTACCCGACCGTGTCGGCGATGTCGGCCGACCTGATCCTGCCCTGCGCCATGTGGATGGAGAAGGAAGGCATGTACGGCAACGCCGAGCGCCGTGGCCAGATGTGGCGCCAGCAGGTCAAGGCGCCGGGCGAGGGAAAGTCCGACCTGTGGCAATACATGGAATTCTCCAAGCGCTTCAAGACCGAGGAAGTGTGGCCGGCTGAACTGCTCGACAAGAATCCGGAATACAAGGGCAAGACCCTGTACGACGTGCTCTACGCCAACGGCCAGGTCAACAGGTTCGGGCTCGATGAAGTCGCCAGGGTCAACGCCCACGGCATCAAGGGCTATATGAACGACGAGTCGCAGGCCTTCGGCTTCTACGTGCAGAAGGGGCTGTTCGAGGAATACGCCAGCTTCGGCCGCGGCAAGGCACACGACTTGGCGCTGTTCGACGTCTATCACAAGGCGCGCGGCCTGCGCTGGCCGGTGGTCGATGGCAAGGAAACGCTGTGGCGCTTCCGCGAGGGGTACGACAGCTACGTGCCGAAGGGCGAAGGTATCCGCTTCTATGGCTACCCGGACGGCAAGGCCATCATTTACGGCCTGCCCTACCAGCCGGCGGCGGAAATGCCGGATGCCGAGTACGACCTGTGGCTATGCACCGGCCGCGTGCTGGAGCACTGGCACACCGGTTCGATGACCCGCCGCGTTCCGGAGCTGTACAAGGCGATGCCGGATGCGGTGGTCTACATGCATCCGGAAGACGCCAAGAAGCGTGGCCTGGCCCGCAACGACGTGGTCAAATTGGCCACCCGCCGCGGCGAGATCCAGCTGCGCGTCGAAACCAAGGGGCGCAACAAGCCGCCGGTCGGGCTGGTCTTCGTTCCCTTCTTCGACGAACATCGCCTGGTCAACAAGCTGACGCTGGATGCGACCTGTCCGATTTCGAAGGAGACCGATTACAAGAAGTGCGCCTGCAAGGTGGTGAAGGCGTAAGGAACAACAAGGCAATCAGGGAGTGCCAGTACCGGATGGGAAAAGGGGCCCATCCGGCGCTGGCTGAACTGTAGAGCAAGAGAGAAATGACAGCTAAACCCCCAAGAAGCAGCGCGGCGCGCCGCCAGTTCCTGTTCGACTCCGCCAAGATGGTGTGCGGGGTCGGCATGCTCGGACTGGGGCTGGGCCTTTATGCCAAGCAGAGCAAGGCCTTGCCGGCGCTCGCCCTGCGCCCGCCGGGCGCCCTGCCGGAGAACGATTTTCTCGGCGCCTGCATCCGCTGCGGCCTGTGCGTGCGCGACTGCCCGTACAACACCCTGGAACTGGCCAAGCCGGAAGCCCCGGTGGCGACCGGCACGCCATATTTCACGGCCCGCAACATCCCCTGCGAGATGTGCGAGGACATCCCCTGCGTCAGGGCCTGCCCGACCGGCGCGCTCGACCACGCGCTGACCGACATCAACCAGGCCAAGATGGGCTTGGCCGTGCTGGTGGACCACGAAACCTGCCTCAACTTCCTGGGCCTGCGCTGCGACGTGTGTTAC
>DATGXM010000515.1:0-2465 GCA_035298985.1 Azonexus sp.
CGAGGAGCGCGTCAGCTTCGCCGACGGCAGCCAGCCGTGGTACAGCACGACCAAGACCCCGCTGCTCGACGCCAACGGCAACTGCGACAAGATACTCGGCGTGGCGACCCAGATCGGCGAACTGAAGCGGGCCGCCGAGGACTTGCGGCAGAACCAGCAGTTGCTCCGTTCGATTATCGACAACTCGCGCGCAGTGGTTTTCGTCAAGGACCTGCAAGGCCGCTACCTGTTGATCAACCGACGCTACGCCGAACTGTTCGGCGTTAGCGAACTGGAGATGGCCGGGCGCACCGACTACGACGTGCTGCCGCCGGAGGTGGCCGCAGCGGTGTGCGCCGCCGACCAGCAGGTGCTGGCCAGCGGTGTGCCCGGCAAATTCGAGGAAATCATTCCGCAGCACGACGGTCCGCACACCTGGTTGGCGCTCAAGTTTCCGCTGTACGACGCGGCCGGGCAAATCTATGCCGTATGCGGCATTGCCTCGGACATTACCCGGCGCAAGCGGGCCGAGGCGGAAATCCAGGCGCTCAACCAGAACCTGGAGCAGCGGGTCAAGGAACGGACCCGGGAACTGCACGCCAAGGAAGAGCAACTGCTCGACACCCTGGCTTTCAACGAGAGCATCCTGATGAACTCGCCGACCGGGATCCTGGCCTACCGGCAGGATGGGCCGTGCGTGCTGGCCAATCCTGCGGTCGCCGAACTGGTGGGCGCTTCCCGGGAAAAGTTGCTAACCCAGAATTTCCGTCAGATCGCTTCATGGCAGGCATCCGGCCTTCGTGACGCCGCCGAACGGGTACTGGCCAGCGGTGCGCGCGAGGAACTCGAGACCCGGTTCACCACCACCTTCGGCCGCGACATATGGGTGCATGGCCAGTTGTCGCGTTTCAACAGCCGCGGTGAGCCGCATCTGCTGCTGATACTGGACGACATCACCGACAAGATGCTCGCGGCGGAAGCCTTGGCCGAGCGCGAGCGCGAATTCCGCAGCCTGGCCGACAACGTGCCGGACAACGTCATCCGCTACGATCTGGCGGGTCGGGCCCTCTACCTCAATCGCACGCTGGAACGGACCCTCGGGCGCAGTGCCGGCGAACTGCTCGGCAAGACGGCGCGCGAAGCCTCGCCCGACGGCCGTTACGATGCGCTGGCGGCGGCCGTGCTGCAGGTTGGCGCCAGCGGCGAAAGTATCGATCTCGAACAGATCGTGCCCGGCCCCGACGGCCAACCCCGCTATCACGTGATCCGCATTGTCGCCGAACCGGGGCCGGACGGCCGGCCAGTCAGCGTCCTCGCCGTCGGCCGCGACCTGACGGCGCAAAAAATGGCCGAGGAGGAACTGCGCCTCGCCGCCAGCGTCTTCCACAACTCGGCGGAAGGCGTGCTGGTCACCGACGCCGCCGGCACCATTGTCTCGGTCAACCCGGCTTTTAGCGAAATTACCGGTTACAGCGAAGACGAAGCGCTGGGCAGGAAGCCGAGCCTGCTGCGCTCCGATCGCCAAGGGCCGGAGTTCTATCGCGCGATGTGGGAATCGCTGGCCGAGACCGGGCGCTGGCAGGGCGAAATATGGAACCGCAAGAAAGGCGGCGAGGCCTATCTCGAATGGCTGACCATCAACCGTATCGACGACCATACCGGCACGCCGGTCCGCTACGTCTCGGTTTTTCACGACATCACCGAAACGCGGCGTAAGGACGAGCGCATCCATCACCTCGCCTTTCACGACGCCCTGACCGGCCTGCCCAACCGCACACTGATGCTCGAACGCCTGCAGCATGCGGTCAAGCGTTCGCAACGCGAACACACCCGCCTGGCGGTGACCTTCATCGACCTCGACCGCTTCAAGGGGGTCAACGACGCGCTCGGCCACGATGTCGGCGACCTGCTGCTGCAGGAAGTGGCGCAGCGCATCAAGGGCCGGTTGCGGGCGATGGATACGGTAGCCCGCCTGGGCGGCGACGAGTTCGTCGTGCTCATGGAAGACTTGCGGGAAGCCGGCGATTGCGCCTGCCTGGCCCAGGAACTGATCGCCGAAGTGGCGCGGCCGATGCAGCTGCTCGGCCACCGCGTCGAAATCGGCGCCTCGATGGGCATGGCCTTTTTCCCCGAAGACGGCAGCGATCCGCTCGTGCTGATGAAATGTGCCGATATGGCGATGTATGCCGCCAAGTCGGCCGGCCGCAATACCTACCGCTTTTTCCAGCCGGAAATGCTGGAGCGAACCAGCCAGCGCCTGATGCTGGAAATGGACCTCCGTCGTGCCATCGCCCAGGGCGAGCTCGAACTGCACTACCAGCCCCAGGTGGACATGGCGAGCGGCCAGCCGACCGGCGTCGAGGCTCTGGTCCGCTGGCAGCATCCAGTACGCGGCCTGCTGCCGCCGGGCGAGTTCATCCCGCTCGCCGAGGACAGCGGGCTGATCGTCGAACTTGGTGCCTGGGTGCTCGACATGGCCTGCCGCC
>DATGXM010000516.1:0-3264 GCA_035298985.1 Azonexus sp.
AAGATCACGCTGGAACTCTTCCCGGACAAGGCGCCGAAGACGGTTGAAATGTTCCTTTACAACGCCAAGCACGGCTTTTACGAGGCCACCATTTTCCACCGCGTGATCGACGGCTTCATGATCCAGGGCGGCGGCTTCAACTCGTCCATGGAAGAAAAGAAGACCCTGACACCGGCGCTGCAGAACGAAGCGGCCACCGGTGGCCCGAATCTGCGCGGCACGGTGGCCATGGCCCGCACCCGAGACCCGCATTCGGCCCGCGTCCAGTTCTTCATCAACCTGAAAGACAACAGCTTCCTGAACTTCCGTGCCCCCAATGTCGACAACTACGGCTACACCGTTTTCGGCCATGTCACGCAGGGCATGGACGTCGTCGACAAGATTGCCAAGGTGCCGACCGGCAACGCTGGCTATTACGAAAACGTTCCGACGACTCCGGTTGTCATCCAGAACGTCAAAATCATCTCTGAAAAGTAAGGCTCCCTAACCATGTCCCAAGTCAAACTGACCACCAACCAAGGTTCGATCACCCTCAAGCTGGATGCCGAAAAGGCCCCGAAGACGGTCGCCAACTTCATTTCCTACGTCGAGGCCGGCCACTACAACAACACCATCTTCCACCGCGTCATCAAGAACTTCATGATCCAGGGCGGCGGCATGGAACCGGGCATGAACCAGAAGCCCTGCCAAGCGCCGATCGAAAACGAAGCGGCCAACGGCCTGAAGAACAAGCGCGGCAGCATCGCCATGGCCCGCACCAACGACCCGCACTCGGCTACCGCCCAGTTTTTCATCAACGTCGTCGATAACGATTTCCTCGACTTCAAGTCGCCGTCCGGCCAGGGCTGGGGCTACTGTGTGTTTGGGGAAGTGACCGAAGGCATGGACGTGGTCGACAAGATCCGCGCCGTCGCCACCGGCAACAAGGGTTTCCACCAGGACGTGCCGAAGGAAGACGTGATCATCGAGAAGGCCGAGATCGTTTGATCTTCTTCGTCTCCGATCTACATCTGTCGCCCCGGTCACCCGGGGCGACTTCTTTGTTCCTCCGCTTTTTGGCCGGTCGCGCCCGCCAGGCCGAGGCGCTGTACATCCTCGGCGACCTGTTCGAGGTCTGGGTCGGCGACGACATCGACGATCCGTATCACCACCGGATCACCGCCGCCCTGCGCGCCGCCAGCGACAGCGGACTGAAAATCTTCATCATGCACGGCAACCGCGATTTCGCGCTGGGCGAGCAGTTCGCCACGGCCGCCGGTGCCCGGTTGCTGCCCGACCCCTACGACCTGACGCTGCCCGAATGGTCCTTCGTGCTGTCGCACGGCGACGCGCTGTGCCTTGACGACCATGCCTACCAGGCCTATCGCGCCAAGGTGCGCGATCCGGAATGGCAGCGAAAAATGCGGGCCAAGCCGCGTTTCCTGCGCAGCCTGCTTGGCCGCTACATCCGCTGGCGCAGCGCCCGGCGCAAACGCGACAAGAGCTACGTCTATGCCGACCTGCAAGCCGCGGCGACCGACGATTTCCTGCGCGACCATGCGTACGCCACCTTTATCCACGGCCACACCCACCGTGCGGCGACCCATGACCATATCGTCGACGGCATCCACGTCGAACGCTGGGTGCTCGCCGACTGGCATGAAGACCGCGGCGAAGCGCTGCTCTGGGACGGCGAGACGCTGACCCGCGAAACACTGCTGCCGGAAAGCTGACCCGTGCCGATTTATTCCAGCGCCCTGGACGTCCTGCGCGACGTCTTCGGCTACCCCGCCTTCCGCGGCGAGCAAGCCCAGATCATCGACCACGTTGCCGGCGGCGGCGACGCCCTGGTCCTGATGCCGACCGGCGGCGGCAAGAGCCTGTGCTACCAGATCCCGGCCATCGCCCGGCACCGTGCCGGCAAAGGCGTCACGCTGGTGGTGAGCCCGCTGATCGCGCTGATGCAGGACCAGGTCGACGCGCTGACCCAGGCCGGCGTCAAGGCGGCCTGCCTGAACTCGACCCTCGACTGGCGCGAGGCGCAGGCAGTCGAGCAAGCCATGTTCAGCGGCGGCCTCGACCTCGTCTATATCGCCCCCGAGCGCTTGCTGCTCGACCGCACGCTGGCCATGCTCGATGCGCTATACGAAGCCGGCAAGCTGGCGCTGTTCGCCATCGACGAAGCCCACTGCGTCTCGCAATGGGGCCACGATTTCCGCCCGGAATACCTGCAGCTCTCCGCCCTGCACGAACGCTATCCGCAAGTGCCGCGCATCGCGCTGACCGCCACCGCCGACAACGCGACGCAGAACGAGATGCAGGCCCGGCTCGGCCTGCTCGAGGCCCGCGTCTTCCTGTCCAGCTTCGACCGCCCGAACATCCGCTACACCGTGGTCGAAAAGGACAACGCCAAGAAGCAGTTGCTCGGCTTCCTGGCCGGGCGCCAGGGCCAGGCTGGCATCGTCTATTGCCTGTCGCGCAAGAAGGTCGAGGAAACGGCCGAATGGCTGTCGGCCCAGGGCTACCCGGCGCTGCCTTACCACGCCGGCCTGCCCGCACCGGAGCGCGCGTCCAACCAGCGCCGCTTCCTGCGCGAGGATGGCCTGATCATGTGTGCCACCATCGCTTTCGGCATGGGCATCGACAAGCCGGACGTCCGCTTCGTCGCCCACCTCGACCTACCGAAAAGTATCGAGGCCTATTATCAGGAAACCGGCCGCGCCGGCCGCGACGGCGAGCCCTCCGAAGCCTGGATGGCCTACGGCATGCAGGACGTCGCACTGCAGCATGCGCGCATCGCCGAATCCGGCGCCGCCGAGGGCCAGAAAATCCTCGAGTCGCAACGCCTGACCGCCCTGCTCGCCTACTGCGAGGCGCCGCGCTGCCGGCGGCAGGTCTTGCTCAACTATTTCGGCGAAGAGCGTGCCCCCTGCGGCAATTGCGACGTCTGCGCCGAACCGCCCGAGTTGTGGGACGGCACGCAGGCGGCGCAGAAGGCGCTATCGGCCATTTTCCGCACCGGCATGCGCTTCGGCGTCACGCACCTGACCGACATCCTGCGCGGCAAGGCGACCGACAAGGTCAAGCAGTGGAACCACGACCAGCTGCCCACCTTCGGCGTCGGTAGCGACCTCGACGACCACGCCTGGAAGAGCGTCTTCCGCCAGCTGGCGGCGGCCGGGCTGGTCCATGTGGACATGGCCGAGCATGGCGCCCTGCAACTGACCGACGCCGCTCGCGAAGTGCTCAAGGGTCAGCGCAGCGTGCAGCTGCGCCGGCCGGCCA
>DATGXM010000517.1:0-4172 GCA_035298985.1 Azonexus sp.
TTCTCGACGCGCATCGCCTACGTCGTCAAAGCGGGCGGCCAGTATCTGCTGCAGATCGCCGATGCCGACGGCCAGGGCGCGGCGACACGTTGTAGCTGCCTTCGAAGGTGACGCGACGGGCCTCGCCGCCACTGGCGCCGACCTGATAGACCTGGGGGCTGCCGCCGCGGTCGGAGGTGAAGTAGATGCTGGCCCCGTCGGCCGAATAGCGCGGCTCGGTATCGATGCCGGACGATTGGGTGATGCGCTGCAGGCCGCTGCCGTCGGCATTGACGGTGTAAATCTGCGAATTGCCGTCCTTGGACAGCACGACCGCCAGCTTGCGGCCGTCCGGCGACCAGGCCGGCGCCGAATTGGAGCCCTTGAAATTGGCGATGATGATGCGCTGGCCGGAGGACAGCGAATGCACGTAGATCACCGGCTTCTTTTTCTCGAAGGAGACGTAGGCCAGCTTGCTACCATCCGGCGACCACACCGGGGAGATGATGGGCTCAGCCGAAGTCAGCGCGGTGGCGGCATTCTGGCCGTCGGAATCGGCGATCTGCAGCAGGAACTGGCCGCGCGCCTTGACCACGTAGGCGATGCGCGTCGAGAAGACGCCCTTTTCGCCGGTCAGTTTTTCGTAGATATAGTCGGCGATGCGATGGCCGGCGGCGCGCAGCTGCGTATTGCTGGTCACATAGGCGGCACCGCCCAGCGCCACGCCCTTTTGCGAATCATAGAGGCGGAAGCGGGCTTCCATGCGGCCATCGGCGCTGCGCGCGATGCTGCCGGCGGCCAGCGCGTCGGCGCCCTTGCTCTTCCAGTCGGCGTGATTGATCGGGGCGTTCTCGTCGAAGGACAGGCCGTTGTGATCGATCAGTTTGAACAGGCCGCTGCGCTCCAGGTCGCCGCGCACCGTCGCGGTGACGACGCGGGAAGCCGCGAAATCGCCCGGGAAATCGACGATGGCCACCGGAATGCGGTTGGCGCCGGCGCCGGTGATCTCGATGGACAGCTGCGCCTGTGCCAGGCCGGTAGCCAGCACGGCAAAAGCGAGGAAAACACGACGGGAAATTCGGGACATTGCGTTCATTTTCAAAACTTTCGCGCGATTTTACTCTTCAAACGGCCGGTATTTGATTTCCAGGGTACGTTCGAACAGCGACGGATCATCCGGTTTGGGGAGCGGCGAGGATTTGCGGATTGCCCGTTCGATGGCGGCATCGAGTGCGGTGTTACCGCTCGAACGCTTGAGACGGACTTCCAGAACTTCGCCCGTCGGCAACTGATCGACCAGGAAAACCGCCTCAGGATTGCCCTGGATGCTGGGCGGCAAAATGATATTGCCGCGAATCTTGCCGCGGATCTTGTTGGCGTAATCGGCCTTGCCGCGCTTGTTGGACGACGCCCGCTGCTCGGCTTCCGCCGCCGCCGCGTTGGCCATCTGCTGCGCCGCAGCCGCCGACTTGGCCGACGATTTCAATTGGCGCTCCTCGCGCTCCAGCATTTCCTTGAACGGATCGACCTTGGGTTGCGGCTTGGCTTCCGGTTTCGGCGGTTCCGGCTTTTTCGGTTCGGGCTTGGGCGGTTCCGGTTTCTTGGGCTCCGGCTTGGGTGGCTCGGGCTTCTTCTTTTCTTCCTTGACCGCGATGTCCGGTTTCTTCGGGGGCGGCGGCTCGACCTTCGGTATCGGCTTCGGCTCGGGCTTGGGTTGCGGCTTCGCTTCTGGTTCGGGCGGCGGGGGCGGCGGCGGCACGACCTGCGCCGGGCGCGGCGTCGGCGACCACAGCTCGACCTCGTAGACCTCGGGTTTGCTGCGCTTCCACTGCACGCCGAAGAACAGGAAGGCGAGCAACAGCGCATGCACCAGCACGGTGAGCGCTAGCGCATATTTCTTGCCGGGTTCTTCGGGGCGTTCGAGGATCATCGCTTACTTGCTGCTGGTTTCCAGGCCGACCCGCTCGAAACGCATCTTCTTGACCTCATCGAGCACCTCGATGACGTTCTTGTACTGGGTTTCCTTGTCGCCGGCGACCAGCACCGGCATCTTTTCGTCGTCGCCGCGCAGCGGCAGCAGCGTGTCCTTGAGGTTCTTCAGGCCCTTGACCTTGGTCGGCTTGCCGTCGGCATCGAACACGGTTAGCGCGCCATCCTGCTCGACCTGGACCTTCAGGTATTTGTCCGGTTTCTGCGGCGCGGTACCGGAGGTCGGCAGATCGACCGAACCGGTCGTCATCATCGGCGTCGCCACCATGAAGATGACGAGCAGCACCAGCATCACGTCGATGTACGGCACGACGTTGATTTCATTTTTCAGGCGGCGCTGGCGCATGGCTTAACGCATCTGCCGTTGAATGATGTTCGAGAACTCTTCCATGAACGACTCGTAGCGGGTTGCCAGACGGTCGATGTCATGCGAAAAGCGGTTGTAGGCGAGCACCGCCGGAATCGCCGCGAACAGGCCGATGGCGGTGGCAACCAGCGCTTCGGCAATGCCCGGGGCGACCGAAGCGAGGGTTGCCTGACCGACGTTGGACAGGCCGCGGAAGGCGTGCATGATGCCCCACACGGTGCCGAACAGACCGATGTACGGCGACACGGAACCGACCGAGGCGAGGAAGGCGAGGTGCGATTCGAGGCCGTCCATTTCGCGCTGGTAGGTGGCGCGCATGGCGCGGCGGGAGCCGTCGACGATGTCCTTGGGGTCGAGGTTCTTCTGGCCGCGCAGCTTGGTGAATTCGCGGAAGCCCGCTTCGAAGATGCGCTCCATCGAGCCGGCATGATGGCGGTCGTTCACCGCGCTGTTATACAGGCTGTTGAGATCGCCGCCCGACCAGAAGTCGCGCTCGAAGGTCTCGGTCTTGCTGCGCGCCTGGCGAACGGCGAACCACTTCATGAAGATGTAGTACCAGGACATCACGGAGACGCCGGCGAGCAAGGCCATGACGGCCTGCACCACGGCGCTGGCTTCGAGAATCAGGTGGAGGATGGAGAGATCCTGGGTGACGTTCATTTAAGCGCTTCCAGCTTGGAATACAGAAAATCGGGAATGGGGGCGGGTTTCATGGTCGCCATGTCGACGCAGGCGATTTCGACGGTGCCGGTGACCAGCTCGTCGTTGCCGCGACGCACATGCTGGCGGAAAACGACGCGCACGCGGGTCAGTTTTTCGACTTCGAGGCCGACAGTGAGTTGATCGTCGAGGCGGGCCGGGCGCAGATATTCGCAATTGGCCTTGCGGGCCACGAAACCGATGCCCGCTTCGAGCGCCAGCTGGCGCTGGTCATGGCCGGCGACGCGCATCCACTCGGTGCGGCAGCGTTCGAAGAATTTCAGGTAATTGGCGTAGTAGACGACCCCGCCTGCATCAGTGTCTTCGTAGTAGACGCGCACCGGAATGGAGAAGGCGTTGGGGTTCGGCTCGAATTTCATCCCGGGATTTTACCTTGCGTTGCAGCATAGTTTTGTAACGGTCTGTTTCCGCGAGGATTGCAACCATTCGCGGAAAATTGCCGACATCCCGATGTTTAACGCCTGCCGCGCCCGTCGGCTGACATGGATTATTCGTCGGCGAGCAGGTCGCGGACCACCGCGCTGGCCGGCTCGGCCAGCCCGAGATGGCGGTAGATCGCCGGCGTGGCGATGCGGCCGCGCAGGGTGCGCTGCAGGTAACCTTGCTGGATCAGGTAGGGTTCCAGTACGTCCTCGATGGTGTCGCGCGCTTCGCCGATGGCCGCCGCCAAGTTGTCGACGCCGACCGGGCCACCGCCGAACTTGTCGATCACCGCCGACAGCAGCTTCCTATCCATCAGGTCGAGGCCGGCGGGATCGACGTCGAGCATGTGCAGCGCCTGGTCGGCGACACCACGTGTAATGTTGCCGTCGGCCTTGACCTCGGCGTAGTCGCGCACGCGGCGCAGCAGGCGGTTGGCGATACGCGGCGTGCCACGCGAACGTTTGGCGATTTCCAGCGCCCCTGCGGCGTCGATCGGCGCATTGAGCAGGCTGGCCGAGCGCGACACGATGCTCTGCAATTCCTGGGCGTTGTAGAACTCCAGCCGGGCGACGATGCCGAAGCGGTCGCGCAGTGGGTTGGTCAGCATGCCGGCCCGCGTCGTGGCGCCGACCAGCGTGAAGGGCGGCGTTCTCCGGCTGGTTCAGGAAGAGGCAGGCGTGCGCGGTCCGGGCGA
>DATGXM010000518.1:0-3206 GCA_035298985.1 Azonexus sp.
CGAACCCGCTCCATCGTTCGGCGCAAAGATCCGCGCCGACTTCATCCGCGGCATGGGCAAGGTGGACGGCAAGTTCGTGATCATCCTGAACGTCGATCACGTGCTGTCGCTGGACGAGATGTCCAGCCTCGCCGGGATCAACGGCGGAACGGCAGTCGCGGCCTAAGGCCGGTTTTGTAGGCGCGTCCTTCGACAGGCGCACGGGCTTCGGGCCGAGCAGGCGACATGTTTTTTGTTTCACGCAAAGGGCGACGGGTTCGCAATGGCTGCGTCATTAGCCGTTCTCCCTTTCCAGGCTGTGTTTGCGAAGGATGTTTTCGCGTGGGCACATTGCAAGGCTGCTCGGATATCCCATATTGATATGGGATCAATTGTCCGTGATAGGCAGCGCAACCAAATCCCTCCCCATTCAGGGGGGGGAATAATCGCTATGTGGTAGATGTTTCACAATCGATATTGGTCAATTGGTTAAGTGATTCAATAAGCTCCGCATTGCGGGGCTTATTTTTTATATCGCCCAGTCATGGGTGGCATGCCCCTCATGCCTGTTAACAAACGTCGCTCAATCTCCCCGCTATTCCGATGGCGTTTGCCCGTGTTTTTGTCGAATACGATGCGGCTCGAAGTGTAGGGCAATCCCTACAACAAAGAATCGCCCTAAATTATTTGCGGGATTTCCCTATGTTTTCGTCATGCGATGCCTGTCATTCTTAATTCCCATTGGAAATATATGGGGATGGGGCGGGTATTTCCCAATTTCGATGACCGCCCCGCAATCCGTCCCGAGAGGGTATTTTTTATAGAACCGAGAGCAGCATGAACAATCGATGGACCAAGGTAGCGCTGGCGGGTTTGCTGGCGAGCAATGCGGCGTTTGCGGAAGGCTGTCCTGACTTCAAGCAGGACACGTTGAGCGGCGACTGGGGCGGCAGCCGCAGCAGCCTGTGCGACAAGGGCGTCACAGTGGAGCTGACCCACAAGAGCGACATGATGGCGAACGTGGATGGTGGTGTCGCGCGAGGCGGTGTGGTGTTGATGAACAGCGAAGCAGCAGCCAGCTTCGATCTCGACAAGATTGCCGGGTTGAGCGGCGCGAGCGCCTTTGTCCAGTATCACGTGCAGCACGGCAACCCATCGATCAACGCCTACACCGGCAGTTTCGCCGGCGTGACCAACATCGAGACCGGCACCAGCACCGGCCAGTTTTTCCAGGCCTGGGTGCAACAGGAGTTCGACAATCTCTCGGTATTGGCCGGCCTGTATGCCGTCGATTCCGAGTTCTATGTGACCGACACCTCCGGTCTGTTCCTGCAACCGCCTTACGGCATGTCCGCCGAAATGGCGCAGACCGGCCGCAACGGCCCGCCGGTGTTCCCGATGGGCGCGTTGGGCCTGCGCGTGAAATACGCCGCAAACAATATGTACCTGCAAGCCGCCGTCACCGACGGCGTTCCGGGCAACCCGAATAACCCGCACGGCACCCAGATTCGTTTCGATCGGGGCGACGGCAGCCTTGCGGTGGCCGAGTTCGGCTACACCCCTGAGACTGCAGAGGGCCAGTACAACAAGACTGCCGTCGGCCTGTGGCGCTACACCGCGCGCGCGGCCGATCTCGATCCGGCAATTGCCGAGCTGCGCACCGATCAAGGTGCGTACATCGTCGCGGAGCGCACGCTGATGGCCGAGCAGGGTAATCCGGCGCAGGGGCTTTCCGGCTTCGTGCGCTTCGGTTTCGTGAACAAAAATGTCTATCAGACCGACTGGTCGGGCAGCCTGGGTTTGAACTACCAAGGCCTGTTCGACGGACGCGACGACGATGCCGCCGGCATCGCGGTAACCAACAGCCATGCGAGCGCCAAGTATCGCTTGCTGAATGCAAGCGAGTCGTCCGAGACCATCGTCGAGATGACCTATCGCATGCAGTTGCAGCCCTGGCTGGCGTTGCAGCCCAGCCTGCAATACATCGCCAACCCGAACATGGACCCGGCATTGAAGGATGCCTGGGTGGTCGGCGCGCGGATCGAAGCCGCGTTTTAAGAATCGGTTTGCATTAAACATAACTCAGAGAGTCGGAAGTGAATCTAAGCATCAAGCAGAAACTGATACTCAACATCGTGCTGATCGTCGTGGCGACGGTCGCGCTGGTCGGTATTTCCATGCAGGGTATCTCGACCCTGCGCGAAATGCAGGACGAAGGCGCGCAGCGCGCCAATGACGCCGTCTTTATGGAAGATGCCGCCAATATCGGTGTGGACATGTACGTGGTGGTGGCGGATGCGGTGATCAACCGCAACCTCGACGAAAGCCGCAAGGACTGGGCTGAAGCCAAGAAGAACGGACTGGGGAAGCTGGCGCATGTGAAGGAGATCGTCGACACGCCGGAAGAGCAAAAGCTGGCCGAGGAGTCGTTGGCGCACTTCAACAAACTCATCGACTTGTTCGAGAAAGAGCAGTTGCCGCAACTGGAAAGCGCGACTCCGGACGAAGCCCGGATTCGGGTCATCGACGGTCGGATGGACGTGGAGGTTTCCGGTATCGAAGAGAAGATGGAAAAGATTGCCGCCTCGCTCGACGAAGAGACCAAGGAAGCCGATGCCCAGTTCGATGCCACAGGGCAGGCAACCAGCACGCGAGCGCTGATTATCGGCGTGGTCATGCTGGCGGCGCTGATCGCCATCGCGATCTGGATACTGCTGTCTATCACCCGTCCGCTGATGGTGGCATTGAGTGTCGCCAACCGGGTGGCCGAAGGCGACATGACGGTGCGCATCGATGTGAACAGCAACGACGAAACCGGTCAGTTGCTGGGCGCGATGAAGACCATGGTCGAGAAACTGTCGCAGATCATCGGCGAAGTGCGCGGCGCGGCGGAGAACCTGACCAGCGCATCGGAAGAAGTGTCGAGCACCGCGCAGAGCATGTCGCAAGCGACCAACGAGCAGGCCGCCTCCGTCGAAGAGACCTCGGCCTCCGTCGAACAGATGGGGGCATCGATCAACCAGAACAGCGAGAACGCCAAGGTCACCGAAGGCATCGCCTCGCAAGCTGCGAAGCAGGCTGCCCAGGGCGGCGAAGCGGTGAAGGAAACCGTGACCGCGATGAAACAGATCGCCGGCAAGATCGGCATCATCGACGACATCGCCTACCAGACCAACCTGCTGGCGCTGAACGCCGCCATCGAAGCGGCGCGCGCCGGCGAGCACGGC
>DATGXM010000519.1:0-6099 GCA_035298985.1 Azonexus sp.
AGGCCGGCCAGCGGTAGAACATCCGTCGTCGCTTGCAGTGGGCTCGAAAGCATTGAGCCCAACGCTAACAGCCTTTACTAATGTTTACAAGCACTTGCGCACAAAACAAAAATGCCGTTCAGCGTTAACTGAACGGCATTAGGCCGGGGCCGGGCTTTCTTTTCCACGCTGCCGCCGGGTCAGGCCGCTTCCGCGATACGCCGCTCGATGTGGGCGAGCGCCTCCTCGACCTGGTCAATCAGGATCAGGCACAGGTCGCCTGGTTGCAGGCGTTCCAGCGCCAGATCGATGGCCTTGAACTCGCCGGTGATCTCGTCGACTCGCTTGGTGCGCTTGGCGTGCTTCAGACCGTCGCGGAGCAGGGCGACGACTTCGCCGTCCTCGCGGCCGCGCTGGCAGGCATCCTGGTAGAGGATGGCATCGTCGAAGGCGTCGCCGAGGATTTGGGTCTGCTGGCGGATGTCGTCGTCGCGCCGGTCGCCGGCGCCGCTGATGACCACCGAGCGGCGCACCGATTTCATGCCGTCGACCGCCTGGACCAGCGCCTGCATGGCGTCGGGGTTGTGGCCGTAGTCGGCGATTAGCGTCGCACCCTTGTAGTCGAAGACGTTGAAGCGGCCCGGAGCGGTGGCGGCATCGCTGACGAAGCCGGCCAACGCTTTTTCGATTACCGCCCAGTCGAGACCGAGGGCCCAGCCGGTAGCGGTGGCGGCCATCGCGTTCTCGACCTGGAAGCCAATGCTGCCGTTGCGGGTCAGAGGAATGGCGGAGTACGGAATGCGGTAGCTCTTGCGGCCTTCCTGGCAGACAATGCCTTCGTCGTTGGCATAGACGACGCGTTTGCCTTGGGCGCGGTGGGTGGCGAGTACCGGGTTGGCCTTGTCGCGGGCGAAGAAGGTGACGTTGCCCGGGCAGTGCGCCGCCATGCGGGTGACCTGCGGGTCGGCCGCGTTGAGCACGGCCATGCCCTTGGGTGAAACGTTCTCGACGATGACGCGCTTGACCACGGCCAGCTCGTCGACCGTCGTGATGTAGTTGAGGCCGAGGTGGTCGCCGATGCCGATATTGGTCACCACGGCGACATCGCACATGTCGAAGCCGAGGCCTTCGCGCAGCACGCCGCCGCGGGCGGTCTCGAATACGGCGGCATCGACGTCAGGGTGCATCAGCACATTGCGGGCGCTGCGCGGGCCGGAGCAGTCGCCATTGTCGATCTGGCGGCCTTCGATATAGACGCCGTCGGTGCTGGTCATGCCGACGCGCTGGCCGTTGGCTTCGAAAATGCGGCCAATCAGCCGGCTGGTCGTCGTCTTGCCGTTGGTGCCGGCGATGGCGACGACCGGGATGCGGGCATTGTCGCCATTGGGGAACATCATGCCGACGATGGCTTCGCCCACCGCGCGGCCCTTGCCGAAGGACGGGTCGAGGTGCATGCGCAGGCCGGGAGCGGCATTGACTTCGACGATCCCGCCGCCCTGGTCTTCCAGCGGCTTCAAGATGGTGTCGCACACCACGTCGATGCCGGCGATGTCGAGGCCGACCGTCTGGGCGGCAGCGACGGCGGCGGCGGCGAGGTCGGGATGGACGTCGTCGGTGACGTCGGTGGCGGTGCCGCCGGTCGACAGGTTGGCGTTGTTGCGCAGGATGACGCGCACGCCGCGGCCGGGCACCGTGTCGGCGGTGAAGCCTTGCTGGGCCAAACGGGCGATGGCGATATCGTCGAAGCGGATCTTGGTCAGCGAGGTGGCATGGCCGTCGGAGCGGCGCGGATCGCTATTGACGATATCGACCAGCTGGCGAACCGTGTGCGTGCCGTCGCCGATGACCAGCGGCGGATCGCGCCGGGCGGCGGCGATCAGCTTGTCGCCGATGACCAGCAGGCGCCAGTCGTGACCTGGCAGGTACTTCTCGACCATGATGTCGTCGCGGAATTCGATGGCGACGCGGTAAGCCTTGCGCACCTGTTCCTCGGTGGTCAGGTTGACCGAAATGCCCTTGCCCTGGTTGCCGTCCTGCGGCTTGACGACGACCGGCAGGCCGACTTCCTGGGCGGCGACCCAGGCGTCGTCCTCGTCCTCGACCGGGCGGCCGTAAGGCACGGCGACGCCGGAAGCGTGCAGCAGCTTCTTGGTCAGTTCCTTGTCCTGGGCGATCGATTCGGCGATGGCGCTGGTGAAGCTGGTTTCGGCCGCCTGGATGCGCTTCTGCTTGCTGCCCCAGCCGAACTGGACGAGGCTGCCCTGGGTCAGGCGGCGATAGGGGATGCCGCGGGCCAGGGCGGCCGCCACGATGGCGCCGGTGGACGGGCCGAGGCGGATGTCCTCGTCGAGGTCGCGCAATTCCTTCAGCGTGCCGTCGAGGTCGAAGGGCGTGTCATTGAGGGCGGCCAGGCAGAGCTTCTCGGCGTATTCGAAGGCCAGGCGGCCGACATCCTCTTCCGAGTATTCGACGACGACCTGGTGGACGCCGTTGTCGACGGTCTGCGTCGTCCGGCTGAAGGTCACCGGGCAGCCGGCCTGCGCCTGCAGGCCGAGGGCGCAGAATTCGAGGGCATGGGCCATCGACACGGTGTCGAGGTGATCGGACGGGATCAGGTCGCCCAGTTCCGGAAAGCGCTCGCGCAGACGGGTTTCGAAGCCGGGCAGGTTGGCGATGGCGACTTCATCGCCGTTGCAGCTGACGATGGCCTGGATGGCGGTGTGGCGGCTCCACAGGTTGGGGCCGCGCAAGGCACGAATGCGGGAAACGTCCATGACGCGATGTTCCTTGTTATTTTTGCAGTACCGCGCGCAGCGGTTTCTTGGCCTGGATCGGCAACAGGATCTCGGGATCGGGCAGGTCGAGCCCGAAGGTCTTGACGCCGGTAGCGATGACTTCCTGGGTCAGGCCCAGCGCCCAGCCGGCGGCGACCGCGGCCAGCACGTTGGCGATGTCGTCCGGATTCTTGCCCTTGCCGATCAGCGGCACGTCGCCGAGGCGGCAGATGCGGGTCTCGTCGGCCCCGGTGCGCAGGATGATGCGGCCGTCGGCGACGGTGACGCCGCGCTTGCCGGCGGCGAAGTGCTCGGCCAGCTTCAGGCAGGACGGATCGCCGGTGAAGAAGATGACTTCGCCGTCGCACAGCTCGGCCATGTCGGCGACCATCGGGTCGGACGCATTGAGCACGGCGTAGCCGCTGGGCAGCACGACGTCGACCTGGGTGCGATAGGTCGAGCGGTGGGTGGTGTAGTACTCGCCGCCGGTCGGCTGGACGTCCCAGCGCGACAGATCTTCATCGGCCGGTACGATGTTGGTGATGATGCCGACCGAGCAGCGGTCGTAGGCCAGGCCTTCGCCGAGGATGATCTTGGCGCCGTTCTCGATCACCGCCGCCTCGACGGCGCGGTTGAGCAACAGGCGGTGGCCGGCCGCCCAGTTCTCGGCATCGGTCTTCTGCACCTGGCGGCGGTCGAGGAACAGGCCGTCGCTGCAGGCCAGGCCAGTCTTGCTGCCGGACAGGTAGAGCAGGTGGGCGACCAGCTTGGCGACGGCGGTCTTGCCGTGCGTGCCGGTGACGCCGACCAGCGGGATGCGGCCGGTCTGATGGGCGGCGAACAGGTTGTCGACAATGGCCTGGCCGACCGGGCGCGGTTTGCCGACGCCGGGTTTGATGTGCATGAGCAGGCTGGGGCCGGCATTGACTTCGACGATGGCGCCGCCCTGGGCGGCCAGCGGCTTGGAGATGTCCGAGCAGACCAGGTCGATGCCGGCGATGTCTAGGCCTACGACGCGGGCGGCCAGCGAGGCGATGGCGGCGGTGTCGGGATGGACTTCGTCGGTGCAGTCGAAGGCGTGGTTGGCGTTGCGCTGGATCAGCACTTCGCGGCCGCTTTCCGGGACGCTGTCGGCGGTCAGCTTCTGGCGATCGAGTTCCATCTGGGCCGCGGTGTCGATGCGGATGATGGACAGCGGATGCAGTTCGGTCGTGCCGCGGCGCGGATCGATGTTGATCTGGCTGTCGATCAGTTCCTGGACGGTGGACTTGCCGTCGCCGGTGACGGTGATCAGGTCGCTGCGGTTGGCGGCGACCAGCTTGCCGCCGATGACCAGCAGGCGGTGCTCGATGCCCTGGATGGAGCGTTCGACCAGCACCCCGGAGCCTTCTTCGACGGCGATGGCGTAGGCCTTGCGCACGTCGTCGGCGCTCTTCAGGTCGATGAAGACGCCGCGCCCGTGGTTGCCGTCGGTCGGCTTGACGACCACCGGGTAGCCGATGTCGTCGGCGGCCTCGCAGGCGTCGTCGGCGCTATCGACCTCGCGGCCTTCCGGCACCGGCACGCCGACCGAGGAAATCAGTTCCTTGGTCAGGTCCTTGTCGCGCGAAATGGTCTCGGCGATGGCGCTGGTGCTGTCGGTCTCGGCCGTCCAGATGCGGCGCATGGCGGCGCCGTAGCCGAGCTGGACCAGGTTGCCGTCGTCGAGCAGGCGGATGTGCGGAATCTTGCGCGCTTCGGCGGCATTGACGATGGCGGCGGTGGACGGCCCGAGGTACTTGCGGTCGACCTTGCGGCGCAGCGGCCTGATCGCTTCGGCGACGTCGAAGGCCTCGTCGTGGATGGCGGCGAGCAGCAGTTCGCGGCCGATTTCCAGGGCCAGGCGGGTGCATTCCTCATGGAAATTGCTGACCACCAGCTTGTAGACGCCGCGCGTCGTCGTTTCGCGGGTACGGCCGAAGCCGTCGGGCAAGCCGGCCAGCGTCATCAGTTCGAGCACGACGTGTTCGAGGATGTGACCGGCCCAGGTGCCTTCCTGCAGGCGACGCAGGAAACCGCCGCGTTCGTCGTAATTGCAGCGGTGCTCGACCAGTCCCGGCAGCCAGGCGGACAGGCGCTCGTAGAGGCCGGGAATCTTGTTGGAGGGGTAGTCTTCGAGTTCCCCGATGTCGATCCAGCTTTCGATGGACGGGGGATAGGTCCAGATGCTCGGGCCACGCAGTGAAATCGTGTCCCGAAAGATAATGTCCTGTTTCTTCATGCTCTTGGCTATTGCTCCGTTGGCCGGCAGTGATGAATGTTTAATTTCAGCATTATTAACGTTTTCACGCCCTTTGCGGCTGACGGCTGTGCAAAATTGTCACACTCCCGTACAGGCCGTTACAGGGCGCAAAGCGGACCGCTACAGGAAGCGGTCGAGCAGCTTGCGGCTGTGCTTGTCGAGCTTGCTCAGGTCGCGCACCAGGAACTGGATGCCGTTGGCGTCGGCAATCAGCAGGCGCGTTTGCGATAGGCGACGGATGTCTTCCTCGCCCTTCAGGCACAGCTCGGCCGCGCCGCGGTCGGTGTGCACCTGCCAGATGCTCGGGCAGGCGAAGCTCGACACGGCGCTGATACGGGCGATTTCCGGGACGAAATCGCGGCTGCGCAGGTCGGTTTCGATTACCTCGCGGATGGCCGGCGGCAGGTCGGCGATGCGCTCGACCCAGCCCACTTCGTGGCCTTCGAAATTGATCAGCGACAGGCCCTCGTCGGGGGCGGCAATCGGGAAGGCGCGCACCGGGGTCACGCCGACGTGACGCTGGCCTGCAGCGTCGGTGAGGACCAGGCGGCCGAAGCTGTCGCAGTGCAGTTGGAAATTGACGTTGGTCATGGTGCGTTTCCTGGCTTATTCCGCGTGGGCTTTCGGGAGTTCGGGGGCGCGCTGCAGCGTGTCCTCGGTATCGACGTTACGGGCCTGGGCCATGTACAGCTTGTGGTAGTGGCCTTCGGCCTCCATCAACTGGTCGTGGTTGCCGATTTCGACAATGCGGCCACGGTCCATGACGACCAGCCGGTCGGCCTTGCGCAAGGTGCTCAGGCGGTGGGCGATGGCGATGGTGGTGCGGCCCTTGACCAGGTTGTCGAGCGCCTTCTGGATTTCCTTTTCGGTCTCGGTGTCGACCGCCGAGGTGGCCTCGTCGAGGATCAGGATGCGCGGGTCGATCAACAGGGCACGGGCGATCGAAATGCGCTGGCGCTCGCCGCCGGACAGCCCTTGGCCGCGTTCGCCGACCAGCGAGTCGTAGCCCTGCGGCAGGCGCAGGATGAATTCATGGGCGTTGGCGGCGCGAGCCGCGGCGACGAT
>DATGXM010000520.1:0-9459 GCA_035298985.1 Azonexus sp.
CGATCAGGGTTTCGGCCCGCGATTCGTTCTTCTTGGCCAGTTTCTCGAGCTGGACGGCGGCGCCGGTGCTGGCGATCTTGCCCGAATCGAGCAGGGCGCTGACCTTCTCGGACAGATTGGCGGCTGCGGTAGCCTGGGCCAGCCAGGTCGGCGCCCGACCGAAGTATTGGGCGGCCTCTTCCGGCGATTCGAAACGTTCGGCAATGGCCTGGATGGCGTTGGCCATGTCGCGCGGTTCCAGCGCCGAGCGGACGCCCAGGCCGATGTTCTCGAAGACGCGGACGGTGAGCGCCTCTTCGTCGGTGCAGGCGCGAATGACCGCCGGCACCGCGGTTTCGCCGGCCTGGATGGCGGCCAGCCGGCGCCGTTCGCCGGCCAGCACGACATAGCGGCCGTCGGCTCCCGGTCGCACGATCAGCGGCTGGATGACGCCCAGCTTCTCGATGGCATTGGCCAGCCCCTTCAGCGCCTCTTCGTTGATGCTCTGCCGGACGTGCTGCGGATCGGGATCGATGCGCGAAAGCTCGAGAATCTGGAATTGCGGCAAGCTGTCTTTGAAGGCCATGGCGAAGGTCCGGGAGTGGGTGAAGAAAGGCGAAAAGGTGGCGAAGAAGGGGCGGCATGTTCGTCGTTTTTGACCGCTTTTTCAAGCCGCCCCCCTGGATTGGTCGTTCCCGCGAAAGCGGGAACCCATATATGCACGATCTACTGGATTCCCGTTTTCACGAGAATGACGCTTAAATGACCCAATCCCCCAGTCAGCCACCGTCACAACCGGTTACCGGGATCAGGCAGGCAAATGGCGGCGGTTCGGCTATAGTCCTTCGTATTACTTGGAAATTTGCGGCATGGAACAGAGACTAAAACGCCTGCTGACGCCGCCCTTCATCGTCCTGGCGGCCTTGCTGCTATGGTTCTGGGAATGGCTGTGGGAGCCGCTGGAACGGCTGATGGCGCTGGTTGGGCGGTGGCCGTTGCTGCGCCGCGTCGAGGCGTGGATCGCCCGGGCGCCGCGCTACCTGGCGCTGGCCTGCTTCCTGATCCCCGGTGCCGCCCTGCTGCCCTTCAAGGTGATCGGCCTCTATTTCCTGGCGCACGGCGCCCCGCTGCTCGGCGTCGGCACCTTCCTCGCCGCCAAGGTGGTGGGAACCGCGCTGGTGGCGCACGTTTTTGCGCTGACCAAGTCGCAACTGATGCAAATCGCCTGGTTTGCCCGGGCCTATGGCGCGGTGATCCGTTTCCGCCGCTACGTGTTCGACACCCTGCACCGCCATCCGCTCTACCAGCGCACCCGCGCCGCCCTCATCGCGCTGCGCCGCAAGCTGCGCCGGACGCGCCGCGGCATCCTGTCGCTACTCTTCCGCCGCTGGCGGGCGGTCTATCGGCTCTTCCGGAAACGCAATCGCCAGGCTTGTGTCTAGGTCACCCATGGCGGCAAGCAGATCGCCGTGGCGCTGCTATGCCCCCTGGTCCCTGGTCCCTGGTCGGCGTGGCGAGGAAAACACAGCTATCTCGCAAATGCCCGCCCCTGCGAATATCGCAGTATGGCTGTCTCCGATATTCCTGTATCGTTCAGGGAAACTGAAACTAAAGTCATAGACATTCATTCACGGTCCACTGTGTTCGGAAAACTTCTCCGTGTCCTTGGATTGGGTGCCCCGACGAGCGAAACTGCTCCGGCCTCCCTTTCATCACAGCCCCTTACTGGCGCTGAACCTCCTCAAGTACGAGTCGCTCCGGCCCCGGCAGCAGTCATGCACCGCCAGGAAATTATCGATGAACGATCGCGGATTGCGGGTTATCGCTTCAACGCCCATTGGTTAACGAGCGGGAATGCTGTCGATGGCGGTAGCCGCCTCGACCTGCTGCTGAAGGAATCGATCACCAATCTGGCCCAGCGACGATTGGCCGTCATACCAATCACGCCGCAGGATTGGCAGGATCACGATTTTCGCCAACTGGGGGCGCCTGGCACGGTATTTCTTGTCGATCTCCCGGCATCCGCGGGCAAGCAACCGGATACGCTCGCGATCCTGGCCGATATCCGAGCGTGCGGGGCGAAGGCCGCACTGCCTGGATCGGCCATTGCCGTCTCCGGGGCTCTCGACGCGGCCGACATGCTGCTGCTCGATTTCGGCGACTATTCCCTGGAAGCGTTCGAGCGCGTCGTGTCTGACCTCAAGCGGCGACGGCCCTCGCTGCAACTGATGGTCGAGAACATTGGGTCATGGCCGGAACACCGTCTGTGCCTGGCGCGGGGAACCCACTACGCCCTGGGGGAATTCGCCGCCCAGACCGATACAGAGGATACGCAGGAAAAACTCAACCAGAGCCGCCTTGTCCTCATCGAGTTGCTCCAGTTGTTACGTCAGGATGCCGACGCCGCGCTCCTGGCCGACATTGCCAAGCGGGACCCGGCCGTTGCGCTGAAAGTGGTTGCCATGGCCAATTCACCCGCCGCGGGCCTGGGAAGCTCGGTCGCCAGCGTCGATCAGGCAATCACCGTCCTCGGCCGATCTTATCTCTATCGGTGGCTTACGATTTCCATGTTTCGCGTCGGTGGCAGCCCGCGGGACGAGGGCCTGCTCGAACTGGCATTGCGCCGCGCCCGCTTTCTGGAAAACCTGGCCCAGGAGCGCCTGCCCAAGCATGAAGCCGACGAACTTTTCCTGGTCGGGCTACTTTCCTTGGTTGAGGTCCTTCTCGGGACGCCAATCAACAAGATCATCGCAGGCATGAACCTGCCGGAAAGCGTGACTAGCGTGCTGGTCAACAGCGATGGGCCATATGCCCGTTATCTGGCCTTGGCCATTGCCATCGAGCGTGGCCGAATGGAGCATGCAGCGAGACTTGCCGGCCAGCTGGAACTGGATGCGCCCTCCATCGAAGCTGCCAGCTACGAGGCTCAACGCTGGACCGAACAGGCCCTGGCTGCCGTGGAGTGAAGCCCGGCTCAGCCTCGCCCCCAACTATTAGGGCCAAGCCAATAGCTATCGGATAAACCGCCGCAGCACGTCGCGGAACAAGGGGTTGTCGGCGTTTTCCAGCCATTCGAAGGCAACCATTTCGCGGCTGACGATCTCGGCGCCGTTCTGCTGCATCCGGCGCAAGGCCAGTTCCTTGTCGCGCGGCCGACGCGAACCGACCGCCTCGTCCACCACGAAAACGCTGTGCCCGGCGGCCAGCAGGTCGAGCACGGTCTGCTGCACGCAGACATGGGCCTCCGCCCCGACGACGATCCACTGGCGCCGACCGGTGCCGGCGGCCATCAGCAAAGCACCTTCGGAGACGGCAGAGAAATGCGTCTTGTCGACAATGCATCCGGCCGGCAAGCGCGCCCGCAACGCCTGCTCCGTCAGGCCGATACGCTGCGGGCAATGCTCCGTCGCCAGCACGGGAACGCCGAGCAGTTGCGCGACATCGACCAGCCAGCTGGCGTGCGACAGAACATCCTCGCCGCCGTCGATGGCAGGCAGCAGCCGGTCCTGAAGATCGACGACGAGCAGCAAGGATTCCGGGGCTTTGATCCGCATGGTGATTTTTCCTGAAAGAGTACTACTCAACAGAATCCCGTTTCTCTGGAGAAGCGGCATGACGATTGTAATTGTCCTTGGGCAGCCTGGTGTGTTTCCGGCCAGAACAGCCTTTGCCGAACTCCGAGAAACCGGCGCCCCATGAGCAGTACCGCGCTATTTTCCTGCCGCACAACAGCTCATGACGGGCAACGGCTGCTGCGCTATCGGCATAGGGCAGCGCCAGAGCCCAAGCGAAGCGAACACCGACTCCTGGGCAATTAAAAATCCGAGATTCCGTTTGCTATGTGACGCCATACCGCGTATTGTGCACCGCAGCGATTTCTGGTTGTGTTGTTATTTTGTTGGTCTAGTACCCGCGTTTCTGCGGCGCCATTCCCCCATTTTTGCCTCGCCCTCTTGATCTCGCCCCAACCTGGGGCATTCCGCCCCGCAATTTTCGGAGATTCAAGATATGGCAACAGGTAGCGTCAAGTGGTTTAACGATTCCAAGGGTTTTGGCTTCATTACTCCTGAAGGCGGCGGTGAAGATCTCTTCGCACACTTTTCGGCAATTCAATCCCACGGTTTCAAGACCCTGACCGAAGGCCAGCGGGTGAGCTTCGATATCACCACCGGCCCCAAGGGCAAACAAGCAAGCAATATCCAGATCGCCTGATTACGCGGGCGTTCTCTCTGGCAGCCGCATTGGCGCGGCTGCCAGACTCCTCGTGCCGGCCCACATCGCCGGCCCGGGGTCCTGGACCGGCGACAGCCGGTTTCCGGGCAAACCTAGAAAAGATCAAATGAACATAAAAGAACAAAGAGCACTGGCCGAACGGCTGTGCGCTCAATCGGGTATTTCCGTCCTGCCCTACGGCAATGCCTGGTGGCTGCTGGGCCGGGGCATCAACCGGGTGGTCGGCGAATTGGCCGGTCTTTCCCACTCGGACCTTCATCGCTATCAATTTACCCAGCGATAAGACTCAAGCGGCGGATGGACCGGCAGCATTCGGACCAGGCCGTTTCAAAACGACACGGAGAACAGCATGACCCAAGCCATCCAGCGCACCGAACTGAAGACTTTCTACTACACCCCGGTCCATTGCCCGTTCTGCGGCACGCGGGTCATGGGCGCCGACCCGGTTGACGAGACTCTCATTACCGTCTGCCCTCATACGCTGTTCATCGCCCATGACATGGCGTTCGAATATCGATCGGAGCGCTTGAACCACAACCTCTGCCTCAACGGCCTGAGCGAGAAGGAAGTCGAAGAGCGATGGCTGGGAGAGACCGGCGGGATCGATGGCTTCACAGACCAGGTGACCTTGGCGGACGCGATCAAGGTCGCCGCCTACGCGCCTGAGCCGTCGGCCTATGGCTCCTTCTACGGCTTCGCCCCGACCGAATGAGCGGTTACGGAAGAAGCCGCTGCACGGCGCCGGGTGAACTGCACCGGCGCTTCTGAAACGTATTTATCCAAGCCTGTTCCCCGGGCGCCCCCCCACGATCCACCTCTGGAGAAACCACTGTGGCGAAAGAAGATCTCATTGAAATGCAAGGCGTTGTGATGGAAGTGTTGCCGGATACGCGTTTCCGCGTAACGCTGGACAACGGACACATGCTCGTGGCCTACAGCGGCGGCAAGATGCGCAAGAACCATATCCGCGTCCTGGCCGGCGACAAGGTCTCCCTCGAAATGTCCCCTTACGACCTGAGCAAGGGGCGGATCACTTTCCGCCACATCGAAGGCCGCACTCCGTCGGCATCACGGCCGCGTCAACGCTGAGCAGCCGTATCAGCCAGCCTCCATACTTTTTTGGAGGAAGACAGAGGTAATTGCGAGATACTCCCGTCTCGTGGCAGTGAAATCCGTAGTTCATTCGGCCCGCCCAGGCCATAAGGAGAGCGTTCGTGGCAAAGCCAAACTACCAGTTCGAAAAACGCCAGAGGGATTTGGCCAAGAAGCAGAGACAGGAAGAAAAGCGTCAGCAGAAGCTGGCCAACAAGGCTGCCGATGCTGAAGCGCCGCAAGCAGAGTTTACGGAAGGAATCCCTTGCCGGACCGGCGCAGCGCCAAGCCCGGAACGGTAATGTCGTAATCGCGGCGCCGTACGGATTCTACCGGCTGGCGAGCCAGGCATTTGCCGAAGCGATCCGCTCTGATCTGCCGGTCCCCGCGGCCAAGGCCGGGGAGATACTGCGGCAGTCGGCAGGATTCCCCATTGAGGTGGATAAGGCTCTGGAGATTTCCGAGAGACGGAAATCGATCCATCAGCCCATATTTTCCTCAGTCGTACATCAGCCTGCTCCACCATCTGACTCGAAAAAATTTGGGAAAAAATGGAACTTCAAAAAAGATTCAACAATAGCGAGCTGGAAACGATAGTTGAAGAAGCTGCCATTTACATGTGCGCCTGCCCTGGCCAAGTCGCCAGTGAGATCCGCGGGCTACGTAGCCTGATCCGTTATCAGCGGGAATGCATACAGAGCGGAAAGTCTCTCAATACTGTCCACCAGACCATTGAGGCATCAGCCACCGAAGCACACGCGTTGATGGAAACCTGCCTTGAGCGAGTGCTTGAGATAGAAGGTTGGGATCGAAAAACTCTTAAGATGCCTGCCGGCCTCCGAAAATTAAGAGATGATCTATTGAACGAATCCGATTAATGCTGCGTATTCGTGAGTTGGCAAAAGCCTTAACCATGGCGGAGCATCAACGACTGAACGGCAGCTGATCAGCGCATTGCCGCCTAATACTGACCATAGCTTGCTCGTCGGTTTGGGCCGGGCAGTTCGCATTTGGCGACTGCCCTGAACGACAGCAGCAATCGGAAAAACTGCCATGGGCACTCTGTCCCATAGAGCAGGCGAATCGGGTCGCAACCGGCCAATCCCTACCCCCCGCTGTTGAGAAACGCCCCCAGTTTCTGGTCCGTCCCCATGACGTGATTGAGCAGCCAGTTGTTCAAGAAGCCGAAGAGCCTGGCGTAGTCGATGCTCCCGCCTTGCTTGATCGCCAACTGGTACTCGGCGGCGGCTTTGGCGAATGCGCGGTGCTCTCGCACATGGTTCCTTTCGTCGTCGGGCCAGCGGTCGCCGTAGCTTCCGGACTCCATCAGCTCCTCTTCCGAGTCGAAGTGATAGATGGTGTAGCCGATCAGGTCCTCTAGTGCCCGGGCTTGCGCCTCGGCGTTGCCGCCGTGGCGGAAGCAGTGGTTGGCGTCGTTCAGGATATTGAGCAGCATCCTGTGTTGGCGGTCGATCCGGTCCACGCCGGTGGCGAACGTATCGCTCCATTGCAGCAATTCGGGGCCGGCCTTCATCGCTGATTCACCCGACGCATACCCGGTTCCGGCCGCTTTCCTTGGCTTCGTACAGCGCCGCATCGGCCCGCGAGCAGACGGCCTCGACGCTTTCCCCCGGCTTCCACTGCGCCACCCCGAGCGAGCAGGCGACATGCCCGACACCGGGAAACTCGGCGGCGGCTATCCATTCGCGAATCGACTCGGCAAATTTTTGCGCTCCTGCGCTGCCCGTATCAGGGGTCATGATGATGAACTCTTCCCCACCCCAGCGGGCGAGGAGATCGGTATCGCGGCTTCTGGTCTTTACGGTATCGGCGAAGCGCTTGAGCACCTCGTCGCCCGCCGCGTGGCCGTAGGTGTCGTTGATGCGCTTGAAATGGTCGATATCGAGAAAAACCAGCGATAGATCGTGACCATAGCGGGTCGCCCGCGTGATTTCGCGCTGCGCGTATTTCAGGAAGGCGCGCCGGTTCATGACGCCGGTCAGCGTGTCCATCGAGGCGAGGGTTTCCTTTTCGCGGATCAGCCGGTCGGTAAATTCGAGCAGGCGGTTGAACAGTTGAAAGGCATGGCTCAATTCGTTGCGCCCGCCGCGATCCTTGAGGCGTATGGCGTAGTTTTCCTTTTCGACGATCTGGTCGAGCGCGGTGGACAGCTCGCGCAGATCGCGCATCATCAGGGTAATGGTGGTCGTGACGAAGCCGACCAGGATGATCAGCATGGCGAACATGCCGCCGGACATCCACAGCATGACGGTCTTTTGCCGGCTGTCCTTGTCCCTGGTTTCCGCGGCCAGCTGGGCAAACAGACTCTCCTCGAGCGCCTTCAGGGCATCGATGACCTGGGTCGAACGCTCCCACCACGCCTCCCCGTCCCGCAGCGCAGCGACGATTTCATACTTGCTGAGTACCCGGTTGATGGCATCCATCACCCAGAAATGTTCCGGCGTCTCGATGGCCGCACGCAGGGCCAGGATGTCCGCCTGGGCGAAATGGCTGCGCACCATGTCGATATGCTGTCGGTAGAGCGTCAGTTCGCTGGCGATGAAGATCAGGTCGCTGGTATTCCGGTTGGCCTGGGTGCGCAGGGTGTTCACCGTCGCCCGCAGCAAGCCCAGTGCCTCGCGGGCCAGCGCCAGTTCCGCGATCACGTCGAGCTTGGGCGAAACGGCATCCACCTCGTGCAGCATTTCAAAGGAAACCGCCCCGAGCAGCGTGTTGATGGGCGTGGTATAGGCGTCGCGCAGGCGCCGCCAGTCGGTGTTCCGGTGATCGACGTCATTGCGGATTTCCATCAGCTTGACCCGGAGATCGGCCAGGCCCAGCCGGGCCAGCCGGTGTTCGGTGGCCAGCGGGTTGCTGAACAGGGTCTCGAGCGCCGCGCTGCTGTCCGAACGCATTTTCTTGATGGTATCGAAGTCGTCGAGGCTCGATGCGATGAAGCTGGCGCTGGCCCCCCGCTCGCGCTGAAGGTAGTGGATCAGCGACGAGCAGTCATAGGCCCACTTGTTGTGCAATAGCTCGCGCTCGACGCTGCTGCGCGTTTCGTTCAGGCGACTGATGCCCAGCCATGTCGCGATGGCCATGGCCAGTATGGCAATGCTGGCAAGCAACACGAGTCGCAGGCGGATGGGCATGGGTTCAGCGAAAGGGGATGAAGTCGTTCGTTATTCTGGGGGAAACGGTAATCGAAATGCTTTCAGTTGGGTCAAATTATCGCCGCCTGCAAGCGCCGCACGGCTGCCGCCACCATCCCCTCCTCCAGATTCCCGTAGCCCAGCACCAGCCCGTTGCAGCGCACCGGCGCCCGCGCGTAGCCGCTCAGCGCGCGCAAGCCCAGGCCCAGCGCGGCGGCACGCGCCGCCACATCCCGGTCGCGCACTTCGTCCGGCAACCACATCACCAGGTGCAGACCGGCCTCACCGCCCGACAGTTCCACGGCCGGCCCGAATGCCTCCTTCAGCGCCGCGCGCAAGGCCAGCTGCCGGGCGGCATAGCGGGCGCGCATGCGGCGTAGGTGGGCGGTGTAGTGGCCGCGGTGGATGAAATCGGCCAGCGCACGCTGCTCTATGCCCTGCCCGGCGCGCGTCGCCTGGGCCGTGGCGCGGGCGAAATCGGCGGCGATGGCGTGAGGCAGCACCAGGTAACCCAGGCGCAGGCCGGGATAGAGGGTCTTGCTGAAGGTGCCGGCATAGACCACCGGGGCGTCGGGCTGCAGGCCGAACAGGGCGGGCGGCGCCGGGCCGGCGCGGCGGAATTCGCTGTCGTAGTCGTCCTCGATGATCCAGGCGCCGGACTGGCGGGCGCGCTCGATCAGCGCCAGGCGCCGGGGCAGGGACATGACGCGGCCGGTCGGGTACTGGTGCGACGGCGTGATCATGATCAGGCGCGGCGGATGGTCGGTCCACTCGGCTTCGCCGGGGGCCAGCCCCTCGCCATCGACCGGCACGTCATGCACGCCCAAGCCGGCCAGGCCGAAGGCGACGCGGGCGGCGAGATAGCCCGGGTTCTCGGCCCAGACCGTGTCGCCGTGGTCGGCGAGCAGCCGGGCGCATAGGTCGAGCGCGGCCTGCGTGCCGCTGGTGATGACGATCTGCCCGGCATCGACCGGCAGGCCGCGGACGGTGGTGAGGTGGCCGG
>DATGXM010000521.1:0-7637 GCA_035298985.1 Azonexus sp.
CGACCGCAAGACGGCCAATCTGGCCATCCTGCGCGACCAACTGGCCGAGCTGGAACGCGAAAAGATCGAGGGTTCGCTGGCCGAGGCCGATTTCGACCAAGCCAAGCGCGAACTGCAACGCCGCCTACTCGAGGAAGTCGAACCGGCGCCCGACGAAGTGACGCCGGCCTCGCATGCGCCGACCCGCAAGACCGCCATCGCCCTGCTGCTGCTCCTCCCCGTCCTCGGTCTGCTTGGCTATGGCATCCTTGGCAATCCGCGTGCCCTTGACCCGGAACAGACGGTCGCCCAACCGCAGGTCACGCCGGAGCAGATCGAAGGCATGGTGGCCAAGCTGGCCGAGCGCCTGAAGGCCAATCCGGACGATCCGAAAGGCTGGCTGATGCTCGCCCGTTCCTATAAGTCCATGGGCCGCTACGCCGAAGCGGCGGAAGCCTACGGCAAGGCCAGCGGCCCGCTGGTCGACGAGAACCCCGACGTGCTGGCCAACTACGCCGAAACCGTCGCCATGGCCGAAGGCAAGGGCCTGCAGGGCAAGCCGGCCGCGCTGGTCGAAAAGGCCCTGAAGATCGATCCCAAGCACGCCCATAGCCTGTTCCTGGCCGGCGCCGCCGCCATGGAAAGCGGCGACAAGAAGAAGGGCATCGCCTACTGGGAAGCCTTGCTGCCGCAGGTCGAGCCGGGCTCGGAAATCGACCAGATGCTGCGCAGCGGCATCGACAAGATGAAAGCCGGCAACTAAGGGCGAACGCGTGGTCGACCTGTCCCGCCGCGCCTTCTTTCGCGGCCGGCCGCGCCCGAAGGCCGAAAAACGGCCGCCCTGGGCCTTGCCGGAAGCCGGCTTCATCGACGCCTGCACGCGTTGCAATGCGTGCATGGCGGCCTGTCCCACCCATATCCTGATTGCCGGCGACGGCGGCTACCCGACTGTCGATTTCCGCGAAGGCGAATGTACCTTCTGCGGCGACTGCGTCACCGCGTGCCAGCCCAAGGCACTGGTCCGCTCCGAAGGACAGCCGGCCTGGCCCTACAAGGCCGTCATCGGCGAGGACTGCCTGCCGCGCCAGGGTGTCGAATGCCGGGTATGCGGCGACTTCTGCGATGTCCGGGCCATCCGTTTTGTCCCACGCCTGGGCGGCAGTCCGCTGCCGGAAATCGATCCCGATAAATGCACCGGCTGCGGCGCCTGCGTCGCGCCGTGCCCGACCGTGGCGATCACCATCAGCCAGCCGGCTCCGGGCTAGGGCGGAGTCGCCGCCGGCGGCACTAGCGGCGGCGGCGCGAACCCCAGTTCGACCATTTCCGTTTCCAGCTTGATACGCAGGACCAGCAGTCCATGCAGGGATTCGCGCGCCTTGTCGTCGGCCCAGTTGTCGTGGTGCCGGCGCAGGCAGGCCTCGACTTCGGATCGATTGGCGAGATCGACGCGACAGATCGCAGCATAGCGATGAATCTCGTTGTCTAACGCCTGCAATTCGCGATCATAATGTTCGAAGCCGCTCATTTTTTCCGCTACCCCGGAGAATGTTCACATGCATTGGTTAACCCTGCCCGAGCCCCGCACCGGCGTCGCCCCGGCGTTCCATGACCTGCCTTCGGCCAAGGCGTGGCTGTCCATCCAGCCCCAGACGCAGCCGACCCACATGCTGAGCGCCATCGGCGAGCAGATCGAGGCCATCGAGGGAGCCATCTTACCCCCGGCCCAGGCTCTCGAACTGCTCAACCTGCTGCGCTCGGCCGCCGTTCCCGGCCAGAATGCCATCGAGTCGCGCTACGTGCGCAAAGCCCTGCCGATGCCCGCCGACGACGAGCGCTGTTTCGAACTCGCCCAGAAACTGTGGCTGCGCCTGGGAGTCGCCTACCTGCGCCTGGCGCCGCATTTCCCGCCGGCCGGCAAGTGCCTGCCGCTGCATCGTGCGGCCTGCGCCTTCCGCATGGCCCAGTATTGCCACTTCCAGGCGGCACGCGAATGCCCGGTGCTGATCGATCGCCTGCTGTTCAGCGTGCTGGACCAGGCCGAGCGCAGCGGCGTGCTGCGCCAAGCGCTGCCCGACCCGGACTTCCGCCACCTCGGCGAAGCCAATATTGCCGGGCATCTGGCCTGGGCCTTCATACTGCGCCTGATCGACCCCTACCGTCTGTCGGCCGCCCAACTCACCGTCGCCAACCGGGCGATCAGCCGCTGGCGCGAACTAACCGGCTTCCAGTCCATGCCCGACGACGATCCGAAAGCGCATTCGGTCGACCTGACGCCGCTGTTCGGCGGTCCGCTGCCGGAGGGTGTGCCGCGCTGGCTGGAAGTGCGCAAGGTGGTGCGCAAGATCGACCAGCGTATCGCGGCCCTGCAGTCAGGCGAAAGCCCCGAGTCGCTCAAGCTCGGCCGCGAATTGTCCGCCGCCGCCTGTATCCGCCTGCTGCGCGAGCTGGAAGCCGGCCTGGAAACCCATAGCGATAGCCCGTCGACCGAAATCGGCGAAATCGAACTCGCCTTCGGCCCCGAACATGCCTTCAACGTGCTGACCGGCGAAGCACTGGGCCCCGCAGCCGCCCTGGAGGCGCGCAGTGCCTCGTTGGCCCACCAGCGCGTCGCCATGTTCGGCTTCGATCGGGTGTCGACCATGCCGACCAGCGTCAAGCGGCTCGACGTACCGAGCGAGAAATGGGTGCTCGTCGACGGCAAGGCCGTGCGGGCCGCCGATGCCGACGGCTCCCGCCGCCTCGCACCCTGCCTGGTGGCGACGATCGTCGATGAAAAGCCGCGTCTGGGCGTGCTGCTCGGCCTGCAGGCGACCGGAACCGGTGCCCTGAGCGCCAGCCTGAAATGGTATGCCGATCCGGTCGAAGCCGGCCGCCTGGTCCGCAAGCCGGGCCAGGAGCGGACGCAGCCGGTCACCCCGGCTTTCCTGATGCATGAAGGCGAACAATATTCACTGCTGGTGCCGGCTACGGCAGCGGTCCGCCTGGACATCGGACTCGGCTTCCAGGGTAGCGCTCTGGCCCATCTGCTGCCCACCGAGGTGCTCGAACGCGGCGTCGATTTCGTGCGCTACGCCGTTACCTGGCAATAAGCACGCAATAAAAAGCCCGCCGGGCGGCGGGCTGTGCGGGGATCGACGGGCCGCAGCACGCGGCCGTATCGATCACTCGAAGTCGATGATGACCTGATCGACCGACAGGCTCTCGCCGACGGCTGCCGAGATCTTCTTGACCTTGCAATCCTGCTCGGCCTTGAGGATATTTTCCATCTTCATGGCTTCGATGACCGCCAGCTTCTCGCCGGCCTTCACTTCCTGACCGACCTTGACCGCGATTTCGCGCAGCAGGCCCGGCATCGGCGACAGCAGGAACTTGGAGAGGTCGGGTGCCGGCTTCTCGGGCATCAGCGCAAGCAGTTCGGCGGCACGTGCGCTCATGACCATGAAATCGGCACGGGTGCCCCAGTGGAACAGGCTGTACTTGGTCTTGTGGCGTTCGACCTGCAGCGTGAATTCCTCGCCGTTGCAGGTGCCGGTGAACAGTGATTCACCCAGCTTCCAGTCGGACAGGATTTCGTACTGCTCACCCTTGTACTCGACATGGTAGCCACCCGGAATCGGGCGGGCGACGACGCTGTGGTTTTCGTTGCCGTTCGGGTTCAGGCGAACCACGCACCAGTTGTCACCGACGATGCGTTCGTGGCCTTGCAACTGGCCGGTAATCGAGGCCGAGCGGTCGGTGAAGGCGCGATAGACGTAGGCGGCAACGGAAACCAGCAGCGCCGGATCATCGTGCGGCACCATGGAGGCGTCGAAACCGGTCGGGTAATGCTTGGGGATGAAGCCGGTGTCGAAGATGCCGGAATGGAAGACCGGGTGCTGCATCAGCGCGGCCTGGAACGGGATGTTCGACGAAATGCCGCGAATGACGAAGCCGTTCAGCGCATCGCGCATGCGGGAAATCGCCTGTTCGCGGGTCGCACCATGCACAATCAACTTGGCGATCATCGAGTCGTAGAACATCGAGATCTCGCCGCCGTCGTACACACCGGTATCGACGCGTACCTGGCCCGGGATTTCCGTCGGCGGCTGGAACTTGACCAGACGACCGGTGGAGGGCAGGAAGCCGCGGAACGGGTCTTCGGCGTTGATCCGGCACTCCATGGCCCAACCGTTGATCTGTACATCGGCCTGAGTCAGCGGCAACTTTTCGCCGTAGGCGACTCGGATCATCTGCTCGACCAGGTCGAGGCCGGTGATCAGTTCGGTGACCGGGTGTTCGACCTGCAGGCGGGTATTCATTTCCAGGAAGTAGAACTCCTTGGTCGCGCCGGAGACGACGAACTCGACCGTACCGGCCGATTCGTAATTCACCGCACGGGCCAGGGCCACTGCCTGTTCGCCCATCGCCTTGCGCATTTCAGGATCGACGAAGGGGCTCGGCGCCTCTTCGATGACTTTCTGGTGACGACGCTGGATCGAGCAGTCGCGCTCGTTCAGATACACGTAGTTACCGTGGGAGTCGCCGAGCACCTGGATTTCGATGTGGCGCGGTTCGAGCACGTACTTTTCGATGAAGACGCGATCGTCACCGAAGGAGTTGCGCGCTTCGTTGACGCAGGACGAGAAGCCTTCGTGCGCTTCGGCATCGTTGTAGGCAACGCGCAGACCCTTGCCGCCTCCGCCAGCGGAAGCCTTGATCATGACCGGGTAACCGATCTTCCTGGCGATTTCCACGGCGGCGTCGGGGCCGTCGATGGCATCGTTGTAGCCGGGGATGGTGTTGACCTTGGCTTCGATGGCCAGCTTCTTGGACTCGATCTTGTCGCCCATCTTGGCGATGGAGTAGTGCTTCGGACCGATGAACTTGATGCCTTCTTCTTCCAGGCGACGCGAGAACGCGGCGTTTTCCGACAGGAAGCCGTACCCCGGATGGACGGCCTGAGCACCAGTCTGCTTGCAAGCAGCGATGATCTTGTCGGCAACCAGATAGGACTCTTTCGACGCCGCCGGGCCGATGCAGACGGCTTCGTCGGCCAGATCGACGAACAAGGCGTCCTTGTCGGCCTCGGAGTAAACGGCAACCGTCTTGATGCCCATCTTGCGGGCGGTCTTGATGACGCGGCAGGCGATTTCGCCGCGGTTTGCGATCAGAATCTTGGTGAACATATTCCTTTTTCTCCCTGACGCTTACAGAGGAATGTTGCCGTGCTTGCGCCACGGATTGTCGAGTTTCTTGTCGCGCAGCATGGCCAGCGAGCGGGCGATCCGCTTGCGGGTAGCGTGCGGCATGATGACGTCGTCGATGAAGCCACGGGCACCGGCCACGAACGGATTGGCGAACTTTTCCTTGTACTCGGCTTCGCGCTGGGCCAGCTTTTCCGGATCGTTCTTCTCTTCGCGGAAGATGATCTCGACCGCGCCCTTCGGGCCCATGACGGCGATTTCAGCCGACGGCCAGGCCAGGTTCACGTCGCCGCGCAGGTGCTTGGACGACATCACGTCATAGGCGCCGCCGTAGGCCTTGCGGGTAATCACGGTAACCTTCGGCACGGTGCATTCGGCGTAGGCGTAGAGCAGCTTGGCGCCGTGCTTGATGATGCCGCCGTATTCCTGGGCGGTACCCGGCATGAAGCCCGGCACGTCGACGAAGGTGACGACCGGAATGTTGAAGGCATCGCAGAAGCGGACGAAACGGGCGGCCTTGATCGAAGACTTGATGTCGAGGCAGCCAGCCAGAACCAGGGGCTGGTTGGCGACGATGCCGACCGGGTGGCCGTCGATGCGGCCGAAACCGATGATGATGTTCTTGGCGTAATCCGGCTGCAGCTCGAAGAAATCGCTGTCATCGACAACCTTGATGATCAGTTCCTTCATGTCGTACGGCTTGTTGGCGTTATCCGGAACCAGGGTATCCAGCGAATGATCCATGCGGTCGGCCGGATCGTTGGTCGGGGTAACCGGCGGCTTCTCGCGGTTGTTGGCCGGCACGAAGTTCATGAAGCGGCGCAGCATGGACAGCGCTTCGACGTCGTTCTCGAAAGCCAGGTCGGCCACGCCGGATTTGCTGGTGTGGGTCACGGCACCGCCCAGTTCCTCGGCGGTCACGTCTTCGTGGGTCACGGTCTTGACGACTTCCGGACCGGTCACGAACATGTAGGACGAATCCTTGACCATGAAGATGAAGTCGGTCATCGACGGGCTATACACCGCGCCGCCGGCACAGGGGCCCATGATCATGGATATCTGCGGCACGACGCCGGAGGCCATCACGTTGCGCTGGAACACGTCGGCGTAGCCGCCCAGGGAAGCAACGCCTTCCTGGATACGGGCGCCGCCCGAGTCGTTGAGGCCGATCACCGGGGCGCCAACCTTCATCGCCTGGTCCATGACCTTGCAGATCTTCTCGGCGTGGGTTTCCGACAGCGAGCCGCCGAACACCGTGAAATCCTGCGAGAAAACGAAGACCAGACGGCCGTTGATGGTGCCATAGCCGATCACCACGCCATCGCCCGGCGTCTTTTCGGCTTGATCCATGCCGAAATCGACGCAGCGGTGTTCCTTGAACATGTCCCATTCTTCGAACGAGCCCGGGTCGAGCAGCAGTTCGATGCGTTCGCGGGCCGTCAGCTTGCCCTTCTTGTGCTGGCTGTCGATGCGCTTCTGGCCACCGCCGAGGCGGGCCAGTTCACGCTTTTTTTCAAGCTGGCGAATGATGTCGTGCATAAAAAACTCCCTCTGAGTTACGACTAATTTGAAGCCTGGTGTTTGAGGTAGTCGAGCAAGGCATACGCGGCGGCAGCCGGGGTCGTATGGCCTTCCTCGACGGAACGGGTGAAGGCGGGCAGGTTTTCCTGCACGCGGGGGTGATGGCGGAAATAGTGGTGCAGGCCGGAGTCGATCAGCTGCCACATCCAGCTCAGCGCCTGATGCTGGCGCTTGGCGGCGAATTCGCCGGTCGGCTTCAGGGCGGCCTGGTACTTCTCGACCTGTTCCCAGAAATCGACGATGCCTTCCTTGTGCAGGGCGGACAGCGCGATGACCGGCGGCGACCAGTTGGGCGAGGCCGGGCGCAGCATGTGCAGGGCATTGCGCCACTGGGCGCGGACCACGGCGGTCGCTTGCTTGTCGATGTCGGCCTTGTTGATGACGACCAGGTCGGCAATCTCGACAATGCCCTTCTTGATCGCCTGCAAGTCGTCGCCGGCATTCGGCAACTGCAGCAGGCAGAACATGTCGACCATGCCGGCGACCGTCGTTTCCGACTGGCCGACGCCGACCGTCTCGATGATGATCACGTCGTAGCCGGCCGCCTCGCAGAGCAGCATGGCCTCGCGCGTCTTCTCGGCGACACCGCCGAGCGAACCGGCCGACGGGCTGGGACGGATGAAGGCTTCCTCGCGCTGGCTCAACAGTTCCATACGCGTCTTGTCGCCAAGAATGGAACCGCCGCTGACGCTCGACGACGGATCGATGGCCAAAACCGCCAGCCGCTTGCCCTGGGCAATCAGCCAGACGCCCAGCGCCTCGATGAAGGTCGATTTGCCGGCACCGGGCACGCCAGAGATGCCGATGCGAACTGCCCGGCCGGTATGCGGCAGCAGGGCATTCAGCAAGTGCTGCGCCCGCTGCTGATGATCGGCCCGCGTCGATTCGATCAAG
>DATGXM010000522.1:0-6574 GCA_035298985.1 Azonexus sp.
CTGTTCGATGTGCAGGCGGCCGCCACTGGCGCTGCCGGCCAGCTGCACAGCCGTTTGCAGGCCGCTGTCGCTGCTCGCCAGCCAGGTGGCGCCGCCGAGCAGGCCGGCGGTGGCGATCAGGCTGAGACTAAGAAGGCGGCGCCGCATGTCAGAAGGGAATGGCCAGCGAGAAATGCAGCTGGAAGCCGCGGGTGCGTTCGCCATAGGCCAGGTCGACGCCGATCGGCCCGGCCGGGCTGCGCCAGCGGGCACCGAGGCCGTAGCCGAGCGCCGGGCGGGCATCCTTGAGCGAGTCGAGCGCATCGCCGGCATCGACAAAGGCGGCGACGCCCCAGTCCTCGCTCAGCCAATGTGTGACTTCGGCGCTGGCGATGGCCAGGTAGCGGCCGCCGACCGTCGCCGCGCCTTCCTTGATGCCCAGGCTCTGGTAGGCGTAGCCGCGTACCGAACCGGCGCCGCCGGCACGGAACAGGTAGTCCTGCGGGATGTGCTGGCGCGAATCGGCCAGCGTGTAGCCCGCTTCGCCGCGCAGGGTCAGCGTGTCGCGCTGGCCGAGCGGGACGTAGAACTGGACGCGGCTGTGCAGGCGGACGAAGTTCTGGTCGGACAGTGCAGCCTTGGCGCCGCCGCCGACCTGGCCCTGCAGCACGATGCCCCGGCGCGGATTGAGCAGGCTGTCGACATGGCGCCAGGTCCACATCGCGTTCGGCACCAGAGCCCGGCTGGTGACCGACTCGGCGCCGTCCGGTTCGCGCAGTTCGTGCTGCCAGTTGATCGACAGGCGCTGCTCGACGCTGCCGCGCTGCTGCACGGTCTGCGCCCCGGAGGCGTAGCGTTCGGTCTTCAGGCCGGCGATGTCGGTCGCTTCCGCCATCACGCCGACGCTGTTGCGGCGGAAACGAGCGTCCGGTGGCAGGAAGACGTCGGCGTAGGCAGTCTGCTTCTTCTGTTCCAGGCGCAGGCCGCTGTCCAGTTCCCAGGCATGGCCGAACAGATCGTTGTCGTGGTAATTCACTTCGACGCGGGCGCCGGTGTTAGAACTGGCGCCGGCGCCGAACGAAACGCGCTGCGGCGATCGTTCGCGGACGCGGACGACGACCGGCACGGTGGCCGTGCCGTCGGCGTCGATTTCGGCAGCCTCGCGGTCTATGGTGGTGCGCACCGACGCGAAGTAGGGCGTCGCCTGCAGCGTGCCCTGCAAGGCGTTCAGGCGCTCTTCGCTGTAGGGCTGGCCGGGCTGCACGGCGCGGTTGTAGCGCTCGACCAGGCTGGGATCGTAACGCTCCAGGCCTTCGACACGCAGGGCGCCGAAACGGTAGCGCGGCCCGGCCTCGTAGTGGGCATGCAGCTCGGCGCTGTGCTTTTCGACATCGATGGCCGCTTCGCTGTCGACCAGTTTGGCGTCGGCGTGTTCGCTGGCCAGCAGGCGGGCCAGCACCTGTTGCTTGGCGGCGTTCCAGTCGTCCTGGCGAAAGGGCTGGCCGACCGGCAGGTGCCAGTCTTTCTCCAGTTGCTGCCGGGTTGTCGCATCCAGCGGGCCGGCGATGCTCAGATCGACGCGGGCGATCAGGGTGCGCGGACCGGGGTCCAGTGTCAGGTACAGCTCGCCGTCGCTGTCCTTGAATTCGAATACCGGTGCGAAATAACCTTCGGTGGCGAGGATTTCGCTCAGCGTGCCTTGCAGCCGCTGCGGGCTGCCCGCCTCGTCGGGCAGATAGGGCGTCAGCAGCTCGCGGATGTCGCGCGGCGCCTGCAGCACCAGCTCGCCGGCCGCCAGCGGCGTGGCGGCGGCGAGCAGCAGGGTAGCCAAGATAGCCAGGGCGGCAGAGGGGCGACGGGCGGGCATGCCATCATTCTACGCGTCGACGCTGGCCGGGCGGGGTTCCGGGCTGGGTGGCATGACGAAACTGCCCGGCTGCCGGCGCAGGCGTCGCCCCAGTGCCCTGAGCAGCGGTCCGCCATGTTCGAACTGGATGCCGCGGGCGCGCATGGCGGTGCGCAGGGCGAGCAGGAAGCTGACCGTCAGGTTGGTGAAACCGATGGCGGCGACGCCAAGCGCCGCCCAGGCGATGGCCTGGACGGGCAGGGAAAAGTGGAAACCGGTCAGCGCATAGCCGATATTGGCCGAGGCGAAGGCGATGTGGCGGATATCGAGCGGCAGGCCGAGGATGGTGCCGATGATGCCGGTGGAACCCAGCATGCAGCCGAACAGGAAGTTGCCCATGATGCCGCCCAGCCGCTCCTGGATGTAGGCGCCGATGCGCTCCGCCCGCTGCTTGCCGAACAGGGCCTGCAGCCAGCGCAGGCGGCTGATGCGCAGGCCGATGTCGGTATAGGCGGCGCGGTTGTCGAAATAGCCGGTGATCAGGCCGGACAGGAACAGGTAGAAACCGGCGATGGCGGCGTGCGGGATGGCCCAGGACAGCGGGTCGAGATCGGCGAGCAGGCGCGCGCCCTTGTCGGCGCCGACGGGTTGTACGCCGAACAGTAAACCGGCACCGACGCCGATGGCGATGGCCGTCGGCAGGGCGACCATGACGTTACCCGCGATGGCCGCCAGCTGGCTACGGCAGACGGCGGCGATGACATCGACCAGGCGTTCGAGGTCGGCGCTGCGACTCAGCTTGAGGTCGCCGAGCAGGCCGGCCAGCGTTTGCGCCGTCATCGCCGGCTGCTTGGTGGCGACCGTCATGCCGAGCAGGAAGATGACGACGAAGCCCAGGCCGTAGATCATGCTGAACAGGAAGGCCTGTCCGAACAGCGGGGCATGCAGCGCGGCGACCTTGATCTTGAGCAGCGCCATGCCGGCGATGATCACGCCGGCCCCGGCCGCCGAACGCCACATCCGGCGGTAGTCGGTGGCCGATTCGCAGATGTAGTGCTCGCCGGAGCGGGCGGCATTTTCGGTGATGCGCGCGGCGAGCAGGCCGGACAGCTGGCCCAGGTAGAAGCGCAGACTGTTGCGGCGGTTTTCCGCGATGAAGGTGGCGTGGGCGAATTCGCCCCAGCCGCGGACCGCCGCGCCGTGCGTCGCCGCCTGCAGGCCGGCGCCGAGGATGGCGACCAGCTCGTGCAGGCGTTCGAGGCTCTGCTCGCTGCGCGTCAGCAGGTAGGATAGGTGCAGGCTGGTACCGACGGTGAGTGCCCGGTTGCGGATTTTTTGCAGCGTTTCCTGGCACTGGCTGGCGATGACCAGCAACTGGCTGCCGTCGTCGGCTTCGAGCGCGGGATCGTCCAGGGCAGCGCGGAAGGCATTGACGAAATCGAGGGCCTCGGCCGACAGCGCGACGAAGCGCGGCACGGCGTCATCGAAATTGGGCGAGGCGCGCATCAGCTCGCTGTCCACGCCGAGGCCGCTGACCCGGTGGGCGAGCAGCAGCACGGCATCGAGCATCTGTTCCTGGATGCTGCGCCAGTCGATATTGCGCAATTCCCGGTCCGGCGCGATCAGCTCCCAGAAACGCTGGGAAAATTCCGGCGGGATGTCCTGCAGCCAACGCCAGTCGTCGGGGCGATGGTAGACGACGTGCAGGCAATCCTTCAGCCGGCGCTCGTCGGCCACTTCCGGCAGCAGGCGGTTGCCGAGGATGCGCCACCATTCGGAAAAGAAGCCGGTGCCGGGCAGGATGCCGCTGTCGGTGAAGAAGGTAACCAGGCGGCGGGTGGCGACGAAATGCACGACATGGCCGCAGAAGGCGGCGCGCAGCGTGGCGTCGGCTTCCAGGTGGTCGAGCATGGCCTGGTAACGCTCGATGAAACCTTCGTCGCCACGGCTTTGTGGGCGCAGCACGCCGACCAGGCTGCGGATCAGTTCCAGGGTATCGGCCTCGGGGTTGCGGAAGCGTTGCAGGGCGGTGCCGACCGGGTTGGCGTAGGGAGCCGGCTTGCCCAGCAGCCAGTGCCAAAAGGTACGCATTGTTGTCATCCGGATCATCTCCTTGTCATGGGCGGCGTAGTCGCCTGACCCGCCATCGTAGCTGACGGGGGCCGCCGCTGATGGGTGTTCCTGTGTGTGACAAGTGGTTGAAAGGTGACGTTTCGTAATAGAATGAAACAGCTTTAAATTACAAATCCAACGCATCACTTATATCCGGGACTGCTGACTATGAATATCGTCAAGAAATCTCTGGTTCTGGCCCTGCTGGCCGGCATCGGTTTCTCTGCTGTTGCGCAAGAGCGCGTTTACCTGATCGACGGCCGTGACGTCGTCGCCAAGAGCGGCTTCGGCCTGTGCTGGCGCGATGGCTACTGGACCCCGGCCGCTGCCGCTCCGGCTGCTGCCGCCCCGGCTGCCACCGGCGTCAAGCCGTCCGGCGAAAAGATCACCGTCGCCGCTGACGCCCTGTTCGATTTCAACAAGGCTGTCCTGCGTCCGGCCGGTAAGCAGAAGCTCGACGAACTGGTCTCCAAGGCCCAGGCCATCAAGCTGGAAGTGATCCTGGCCGTCGGCCACACCGACCGCCTCGGTGGTGACGCCTACAACCAGAAGTTGTCCGAGAAGCGCGCCGCCGCCGTCAAGGAATACCTGGTGTCCAAGGGCATCGAAGCCAACCGTGTCTACACCGAAGGCAAGGGCGAAAAGCAGCCGGTTACCGGCGACAAGTGCAAGGGCAACGTCAAGACCAAGGCCCTGATCGATTGCCTGCAGCCGGATCGCCGCGTCGACATCGAAGTCATCGGCACCAAGTAAGCCGAACACGCTTCAGCGAAAAGCCCTGCCTCGGCAGGGCTTTTTTACGTTTTGGGCAAAGATGCCGACCGGCGCTGACGGTGGCATACTGGGCAACACCATTCCCGGAGAGCAAGCATGCAAGCCCGTTTCCTGTCGTTCGCCGTGGCTGCCGCGTTGTGCGCGGGGCTGGCGTTTGCCAAGGTCAATGTCAATACCGCCACGGTCGAGGAATTGGATTCCTTGTATGGCATTGGCGAGGCGCGCGCCCATGCCATCGTTGCCTACCGCCAGAAAAACGGAGACTTCAAGTCGATCCGCGATTTGAAAAAAGTTCCGGAGTTGCCGAATAGCGTGGTCGACGGCCTGAAAGGCAAGGTTTCCTTTAGCGGACCGACCAAAATCGAGTCGCCAGACGAGGCAACTGGCAAAGAGCGCGAGAAAAAAGCGGCTCCGGCCAAAACCGAAAAATCGGAAGTCGCGCCAAGTGCTGAGAAGTCCATGGCCTTGCCGCCGCCGGCACCCAGAAATGCAGCACCTGCCGCGCCGGCCCGGCCGGCCATGCCTGGCAAGCCGATGACTGATGTCCAAGCCCCGGCGCAACCGCCGGCCGCAGCCGCTAAACCGGCTAGCCCGGCAATGCCTGCCCAACCAGCCGGCCCGGCCAAACCGTCGTTTGACGGGAAAGCCGCCGCTCCGGCGGTGCCGGCCAAGCCCGCAGCCTCGGCTGCGCCCGCTACTCCGGCAAAACCGGCAGCTCCCGCGATGCCGGCGGCCAAGCCGGCTGCTCCGGCCAAGGCTTCGGGAGCTGCGGCCGAGTCGCAAGCCAAACCAGCGGCGCCTGCGGCGCCGGCCAGACCGGCCGCTCCAGCCAATCCGGCCCGTCCGGCACCGTCGTATTGATGCCCCTTGCCGTCTGCCGGAGCTTGCTTGAGCGCTAGCCTGACCCTGTGCGCCACGACGCGCCTGGCCCAGACCCTGCGCGGCGAGACGCCGGCCGGGCAACGCGTGTGGCTGACGCGGCAGGCGCTGACCCTCGGCCAGTGGCTGGCCGGCCTGGCCGAAGAGGCGCAGCTGAGCGGCGTGGCCGACCTGCCGGCGGTTCTCGATCCGTTTGCCGAGCGCCTTCTCTGGGAAAAAGTGATCGCCGGCGCGCTAACCGAGGCGGCGCCGCTGTTCGACATCCAAGGCATGGCGGCGTCGGCGGCCGAGGCGCAGGCCCTGTGCCGGGTGTGGAAACTGCGCCCGGGCGCCGCCGAGCTGTCCGACGAGGCGCGCCTGTTCGTCGGCTGGCAGGCCGATTTCGACAAGCGCTGCCGGGCGAGCGGCTGGATCGACGCAGCCAGCTTGCACCGGCAACTGATCGCACTGATCGAGGCCGGCCATTTCGCCTTGCCGGACAGCGTCGTGTTCGCCGGCTTCGACCGTTTCACGCCGCTCGAACGCGACCTGATGGCTGCCCTGAGCGGGCGCGGCGTCAGCGTCGAAGCGGTGCCGGTCGCTTTCCATCACGACAGCCAGAAATCGGTGCTCGCCTGTGCCGACCTCGACGCCGAATGCGCCGCCGTCGTCTCCTGGGCGCGGCAGCGGCTGGCCGCCAATCCGGCGGCCCGGCTCGGCATCGTGGCCCCCGACCTGGCCGGCGTGCGCGACCGGCTGGAATTCCTGCTCGACGACGCCCTGCATCCGGCGCTGATCCGCCCGGACGCGGCCGAACAGCCACGCTGTTTCAACTTCTCGCTGGGTCGGGCGCTGGCCGACCTGCCCCTGATCGGCTGCGCGCTCGAATTGCTGGCGCTGGGCGGTAGCCGGGCCAAGGTGGAACAGGGGCGCTGGTCGGCACTGTTGCTGGCCGGCGGCTGGTCGGCGGCGGAAGCCGAGGCCGACGGCCGGGCGCGCCTGGAT
>DATGXM010000523.1:0-6017 GCA_035298985.1 Azonexus sp.
GATGTCGCGCGCCGAGTAGCGCATGCCGTCCTGCTGCTTGAACGAGGCGTCGTGCTCCTCGTCGACGACGATCAGGCCGAGTCGCGGCATGGGCGTGAAGATGGCCAGCCGGGTGCCGAGCACGATGCTCGCTTCACCGGAAAAAGCCGCCCGCCAGTTGCGCTCGCGCGCCGCCTCGGCCAGTTCGCTGTGCAGCGACACCACGCCACGCTCCGGAAAGCGGGCGCGGACCCGGCCTTCGAGCTGCGGGGTCAGGTTGATTTCCGGCACCAGCAGCAGCACCTGCTGGCCGGCGGCCAGCGCCTTGGCTATCAGGCGCAGGTAGACCTCGGTCTTGCCGCTGCCGGTCACCCCGTGCAGCAGATGGGCGGCAAAGCCGGCGGCCGGATCGACCGCCGCGACGGCTGTCGCCTGCTCTCCGGTCAGTTCCGGCACGGCCTGCGCGGCGGGCGGCTTGCTGGCCCGGCCATTGCGCCGGTCCGGCGGATCGAGGCGCTTCAGGCCGGCCGGCAGCGCCTGCATGACGACCTCGCCGAAAGCGGCCTGGTAGTAAGTGCTGGCGAAATCGCACAGGCCGAAGAAATCGCGCGGCAAGGGCGGCAGGTCGTCGAGGATTTCACCGGCGGCCTTGAGCTGGTCGATGGGCCAGTCGCTGGTATCGGCCACATCGACGATCACCCCGAGTTTTTCGCCGCGCCCGAACGGTACCCGGACGCGCCGGCCGACATCCGCCGGCGTGGCCGACTCGGCGACATAGTCGAAGAGTCGATGCAGCGGCAAATCGAGGGCGACGCGCAATACGGGCATGATTTCAGCGGCCGAAGCCGTCATTTCTCCGGAAAAGGAGGCTTGTTCGCGACCAAATCGGCGGCTTTTCGAGTTACCCACAAAAACTGTGGATAACTTTGTGAATTACTTCCGGAGCCTGGCGTCAAGTAACGGTCCGGTAAGGATTCCGTCAATCTGCCGAAATATTGAGCAGATGACAAAATACTTTAAATTCAAACCCTTGAACAATCCAACAACTGTCAAGGGGTTTTGCGGACATTTTTTTCACAGGCGGCAAAACTCTGTGCATAAGTCAAGCCTTGCCGCCTATTTATGGCACTACTTACGTAATAGACGGCTGTGGGCATGCACCGTTTCGACCAGGGCCGTCACGCTCTCCGGCGGCGTGAACTGGGAGATGCCGTGGCCCAGGTTGAAGACATGGCCGGTATTGCCCGATCCGTAGCTGTCGAGGACCTTCTTCGCTTCTGCGGCAACGATCTCCGGCTGGGCGAACAGGACGTTGGGATCGAGGTTGCCTTGCAGGGCGACCTTGTCGCCGACGCGGCGACGCGCTTCGCCGATGTCGATGGTCCAGTCCAGGCCGACCGCATCGCAGCCGATGGCGGCGATCTTTTCCAGCCACAGGCCGCCATTCTTGGTGAACACGATGCTCGGGATGCGCTGGCCGTCCTTGTCCTTCTTCAGGCCGGCGACGATGCGCTGCATGTACTGCAACGAGAATTCCTCGTAGGCGGCGTTGGACAGCGAACCGCCCCAGGTATCGAAAATCATCACGGCCTGGGCGCCGGAGTCGATCTGGGCGTTCAGGTAGGCAATGACCGAATCGGCAGTCACCGCCAGGATGCGGTGCAGCAGGTCCGGGCGGTTGTAGAGCATGGCCTTGATGTGGCGGAAGTCGCTGGAGCCCTGCCCTTCGACCATGTAGCAGGCCAGGGTGTAGGGGCTGCCGGAGAAGCCGATCAGCGGCACCGAGTTGTCCAGGGCGCGGCGGATTTCCGCCACGGCATCCATCACGTAGCCGAGGTGCTCGTAGGGGTCCGGCGCGGTCAGGTTGTTGATCGCCCATTCCTCGCGCAGCGGGCGCTCGAACTTGGGGCCCTCGCCTTCCGCGAAGTAGAGGCCGAGGCCCATGGCGTCCGGCACGGTCAGGATGTCGGAGAACAGGATGGCGGCGTCGAGGTCGTAGCGGGCCAGCGGCTGCAGCGTGACTTCGCAGGCCAGCGAGGGCGTCTTGCACAAGTTCAGGAAATTGCCGGCCCGTTTGCGGGTTTCGCAGTACTCGGGCAGGTAACGACCCGCCTGGCGCATCAGCCACAGCGGGGTGTATTCGGTCGGCTCCTTGAGAAGGGCGCGCAGGAAGGTATCATTCTTGGGTCGGCTCACGTCGGACTCCGCCAGAAAATCGGAAAAGCGGCATTATCCGCCTTTCCCCGCTCGCGGTCACTTGTGCTGGATCAGGAAAAATCGCCAGGCCTGCTATCGCCGTCGGGAATGATAGCTTCCCGGCTCACCCACTCCTGAGTGGCCGGCCGTTTTTACTCCTCGCCGCGCTTGCCGAGCTTGACGTCGAGTTGCTTGAGCTTGCGGTAGAGGTGCGTGCGCTCCAGCCCCGAGCGCTCGGCCAGCTTGGTCATGTTGCCGCCCTCGAGGCGCAGATGATGCTCGAAATACAGCTTCTCGAAGGCATCGCGCGCCTCGCGCAGCGGCTGATCGAACAGCGGCAGCAGGGACTGCATTTCCGGCTTGTCGCCGCTTTCCTGCGGCATCACCCGCAGCACGTCCTCGGCGCTGATTTCCTCGTCGAGCGCAGTCAGCGCCAGGTTGCGCACCAGCGCGTAGAGGTCGCTCCAGCTCGATTCCGGCTGGCACTTCCAGGGCAGGGTGCGCAGCGTATTGAGCGCCGCCGTGGAAAAACGGCGCAGCGGCACTTCGCTGCGTTCGACGAAATTGGTCAGCAGCAGGCCGGCAATCTCCGGCAGCTCGTCGCCATGGCCGGCCAGCGACGGCATGGCCACCCACACCTCGCTGATCCGGCCCAGCAGCTTGCCGTCCCAGCCGGCTTCGCCTAGCGCCGGCAGCGGCGTGACGGTGGCAGCGACCAGTTGCAGGTTGAGCTTTTCCAGCCGGTCGACGGCGAAGGCCAGGTTCATCTGCTGCATCTTGCCGAGCACCGCCAGGTCGGGCACGAACAGGATGCCGCCGGTGATCTTTTCCAGCATTTCCTGGGTCAGCGCGCTGCTCACTTCCGACAGGTCGAGCCATGGCGCGCGCGGCGGTTGCAGGGTGCGGGCGCAGATTTCCGCCATGCCGCCGTGCGCCCCCTTGATGAGCAGGACCGGCGCCTTGGCCGCCGCCTGTTCGAGGCGCCGCTTGAATTCCTTGACGAAGGCCGAGCGGGTGAAGGACTCCAGGGTCAGTGCCGGACGGGCCAGCGGCTTGTCGTGCTTGAGCGCCTTCTGCACGGTGGACAGCAGCTTCTGCAGGGCGATCGGCTTTTCCAGGAAATCGAAGGCACCGAAGCGCGTCGCCTCGACCGCCGTGTCGATGGTGCCATGCCCGGACATCATGACCACCGGCATGTTGAGATGCCCGGCGGCATGCCATTCCTTGAGCAGCGAGATGCCGTCGGTATCGGGCATCCAGATGTCGAGGAGGACCAGGTCGGGGCGCAACTCGTTGCGCACCTGGCGCGCCGCGCTCGCGTTTTCCGCCAGCCGCACGTCGTAACCCTCGTCGATCAGGATTTCGGACAGCAGTTCGCGGATACCCACTTCGTCGTCAACGACCAGAATGATGGCCATTTTTGCCTTCCTCCTCTTTCACCAGGGGCAGGCGGATGTCTATCCGCGCACCGCCCTCCGGTGCATTGCTGATTTCGATTCTGCCTTGATGCTCGTCGACGATCTTCCGGACGATGGGCAGACCCAGGCCGGTTCCCCGCGCCTTGGTGGTGACATAGGGTTCGAAGATGCGCGGCAGCAGCTCGACCGGGAAACCCGGGCCGTTGTCGGCGATCGACAGGCGGGCATTGCGGTTGCCCCGTTCGGTGCGGATCACGATGCGGGCGCCGTCGCGGCCTTCCAGCGCATCCTCGGCATTGCGCAGCAGGTTGTGGATGATCTGCCGCAACTGCGTGGCGTCGCCGAGAATGGCGCCGAGATCGTCGGCCAGCTCGGTTTCGATGGTCGCCGACGAACTTTCGTACAGGCCGAGCACTTCGCGGATCAGTTCGTTGAGGTCGAGCGGCGCCACTTCCGGCGCCGGCAGCCGGGCGTAGTCGCGGAAATCGTCGACCATGCGCTTCATGGCCTGCACCTGGTTGATGATGGTCTGCGTGCCGCGGGCCAGCATGTCGGCATCGCCGTTGGTCAGCTTGTCGGCCAGCTTGAATTGCAGGCGTTCGGCCGACAGCTGGATCGGCGTCAGCGGGTTCTTGATCTCGTGCGCCAAACGGCGCGCCACCTCGCCCCAGGCCGCGCTGCGCTGGGCGGCGATCAGGCGGGTCACGTCGTCGAACACCACCACGTCGCCGCCGCCGCTCGCCTCGGGCAGGCGGGAACCGCGGAGCAGCAGCACCTGCGGCATGCCGTTCGGGCGTTCCAGTTCGAGCTGGGCCTGCCATTCGGCTTCCTCGGTCGCCGCGAACTGCTCGCGGATGAAAGCGCCAAGCGCCTGCTGGCGCGGCCATTCATCGACGGCGACGCTGATCACGCCGTCGAAGTCGTCGTTAAGGATGGTCAGCGCCCCTTCGTTCACCGTGCGCAGCACGAAACGCCGGTCAAAAACGAGCACGCCGGTGGACAGGTTGGCGAGGATGGATTCGAGATAGCCGCGCGCCGATTCCAGTTCGGCCCGATGGCGCTCGGTGTCGCGGCGCGCATCGTCGAGCTGGCGGGTCATGCGGTTGAAGGACTGGGTCAGCACGCCGAGTTCGTCGCCGCTGTAGATGGCCTGGCGCGGCGAGAAGTCGCCCTGCGCCACGGCCTGCGTGCCTTCGGCCAGGATGTAGAGCGGCGCGGCCAGCCGGCGGGCCATCAGGTAGGCCAGCGCGAAGGCGCCGAACAGCGCGACGAGCACGGTCAGGGTCAGGGTCAGCGCGTAGATGCGGGTCAGGCCGTCACGCGCCAGTTGCAGCTCCTGGTAGTCGCGATAGACGCCTTGCACCGCGTCAGCATCGTGCGCCAGCGCCGGCGGCACCGGATGGGTCAGCTGCAGGATGCGCGGCTCCTCGAACATGTCGCGCGCCGGCACCGGCACCAGCACGCGCAGGTAGAGCTTGCCGCCATCGCCTTCCACGGAGCCGATCGAGCGGGTGTTGCGCGCCTGCTTGAGCTGCGCCTGGCTGGGCAGGTCGGGCATCAGGCTGGCCAGTTCGCTGGTCGCGCTGGACAAGAGCTGGCCGCCCACCGAGAACAGGGCCGCGGTCTGCACCCCCTTTTCCTCGCGCAGCCGCAACAGGGCGGAACGGCGCGACGCTTCCTGGATGTCGGACAACTCGGTGGCCATGCTGCGCCCCTTGTCGACCAAGTCGGCGAGCAGCGAATCGAGCGCCGAGCGGCCCAGGTGCAGGCCGGATTCCAGCGCCTTCTCGACGCGAACGTCGAACCAGCTTTCGATCGAGCGGGTGACGAACTGCACCGACACGCCATAGACCAGGGCGCCGGGCAGCACGGCGATGACGCCGAACATCAGCATCAGGCGCAGCTTGAGCCGGGCGCCGAACACCTGCGCCTGGTAGTCGCGCCACAGGGTGCGCAACTGCCAGCCGACCAGGCCGAGCATGCCGAGCGCCAGCACGATGTTGAGGCCGATCAGCAGCGGGTAATTGCGGGAGAAAATGACCGTGTCGGCGGCCGTGGACATCAGCAGCAGGAACCACAGGATGCCGCCGACCGCTGCGATGAAGGCGCCGCCTGCCGCCAGGAAACGCTTCACTTGGCGGCCTCCAGTACCGGCAAGGGCGCCAGTGTGACCTGCCACGCCTTCCAGTCGGAAGCCAGGCTCCAGTCCTTGTTGCCCAGGGCGGTGATCTGGAAGGGCCGCGGCAGCTGCGTCACGTCGAGACGCAGGCGCAGCATCGCATCGTAGGGCTCGCCAGAACGGATACCTTTTTCGCCGCGCTCGACGACCACCCAGTTGCGCAGGCGGGACAGCACCTGCACCGCTTCCGACAAGGTGGCGAACGACTGGTGCAGGCCGGATTCCAGCGCCTTCTCGACGCGAAC
>DATGXM010000524.1:0-2104 GCA_035298985.1 Azonexus sp.
GCTGTACGCTGGCCGCCGTGCAGGAAGCGGCGCGCGCCGTGGACCGGCTGTTCCCGCTGGCACTGGCGTCGGAAGGCACCTGCCAGATTGGCGGCAACCTGTCGACCAATGCCGGCGGCGTGCAGGTCCTGCGCTACGGCAACACCCGCGAACTGACCCTCGGCCTGGAAGTCGTGCTGCCCAGCGGCGAAATCTGGGACGGCCGGCGCGGCCTGCGCAAGGACAATACCGGCTACGACTTGAAGCACCTGTTCATCGGCGCCGAAGGGACGCTCGGCGTGATCACGGCCGCCGTGCTCAAGCTCTTTCCGCTGCCGAAGCGGCAAACGACCTGCTGGCTCAACGTGGCGACGGCGGCTGCGGCAGTCGATCTGCTCAATGCCGCCAAATCGGCCTTCGATGCCCAGCTGACAGCCTTCGAGCTGGTTTCCGACAACGCGCTGCAACTAGTCCTCAAAAACATCCCGGGCAGCCAGCGACCCGGTGCGGCCAGCCCGTGGTACGTGCTGGCCGAGTTCTCCGATGCCGACCCGGTTGCCGTGGAAGCCTGGCTGGCCGGGCGGCTGCAATCCGGGGAGGTCGGTGACGGGGTGGTCGCTGCCTCCGAGGTGCAGGCCAGGAAGCTGTGGGCCTTGCGCGAGAACATTTCGGAGGCCCAGAAGATCGAGGGCATCAGCATCAAGCACGATGTGGCGGTGCCGGTGTCGCGCATCGCCGATTTCCTGGGGGCGGCCGATGCGGCGCTGGGCCAGGCCTTCCCGGGCATCCGCGTCGTCGCCTTCGGCCATGTCGGCGACGGCAACCTGCACTACAACCTGTCGAAACCCGACGCCCAGGACAATGCGGCCTTCCTGAACAGCCAGGCGCAGGTCAATCGCCTCGTGCATGATGCGGTCCATGCCCTCAACGGCTCGATTTCCGCCGAGCACGGCCTGGGGCAACTGAAGCGCGAGGAAATCCTGCGCTATAAAAGTCCGGTCGAAATGGCCTTGATGCGTTCGATCAAGCAGGTGCTCGACCCGCGGGGCCTGATGAATCCGGGCAAGGTGATCTGACCCGCCAGTCCCGGTCAGTGGGCGTGGCTGGGCTTTTCCTCGATGGGTAGCGTGAAGGGGAGGGCGAAACGGAAAGTGCTGCCCCGGCCTGGCGTGCTGACGGCCTGCAAGGCTCCGCCCATCAAGGCAACCAGGCGGCGCACGATGGCCAGCCCGACGCCGAGACCGCCATGGCGGCGGACGCTTGAACCGTCGGCCTGAACCAGCAATCCTTCGATCGCCTTGAGGGCATCCGGCGCAATGCCGGGGCCGGTGTCGCTGACCTCGAATTCGACCCATGCCGTGCTGCCCTCGTGCTGCCGCAGGCGGCAGGTCAGGCTGACCGTGCCGCGTTCGGTGAATTTGATCGCGTTGTCGAGCAGATGGCGCAGCGCATCGACCAGGCAATCGCTGTCGCCGACCAGAACGGCGGGCAGCCCGGGCTCCGAATCGAGCACCAGCGCGAGACCCTTGGCCGCAGCTTGGGCTCGACTGCCGGACGTTACCCGGGAGAGCAGCTCGGAAGGGATGAAGGGCGCAGCGTTGAGCTTGACGTGCCCGGCTTCGAGTTCGGACAGGCGGATCAGATGGTTAATCTGGGACATCAACAGGTCGGACGACTGGCGCAGGTGGCCGAGCAATTCCTGTTGCTCGACGGATGCGTCGAGCGCCAGGAGGTCGGCAATGCCGATGATGCCGTTCATCGGCGTGCGCAGTTCATGGCTGATGTTGGACAGAAACTCGGTCTTGGCGCGCAGCGATTGTTCCGCCGCCTCGCGGGCATGGGCGAGATGCTGCGCCAGCCGGGCCTGTTCCTGTTCCAGCCGGATCGAGTCGTGCAAGGCCTGATTGAAGAAGCTGGCGCTGCGCGTCACGGCGATCAGGAAAATCAGGCTCATCAGCGAAAAGGCAATGCCCATGCTGTCGAAGCTGAAGGCACAGAGGGCGACGGCGGCGACCACCGGCCAGGCGTAGCAGCGGAATGCGGTGAGGTCGGCCGCCACCACCTGCACGGCGCCCGCCACCATGCCGGCCATGACGAAGGCGGTGAACAGCTTGAACAGCGGATC
>DATGXM010000525.1:0-3262 GCA_035298985.1 Azonexus sp.
GCTGGCCGGCGCCGGCCGCCGGCACAGCCACGGTGCGCTGCTCTTCGTCGACCTTGACCGCTTCAAACCGATCAACGACATCTACGGGCACCACACCGGCGACCGCGTGCTGCAGGAAGTCGCCAGGCGGCTGGTCGCCTGCACCCGGCACGAGGACCTGGTCGGCCGCCTGGGCGGCGACGAATTCGTCATCCTGCTCCCCCACCTCGACGTGGACCGCCTGCGCGCCGCCACGGTCGCCCAGCATGTGTTGCAGGTCATCAGCCAGCCTTTCCTGATCGACGCGCTGGAAATATCCTTGTCGCCTTCGATCGGCATCAGCTTCTACCCCGAGCACAGCGTCGACGTCGGCGGCCTGATCCATGCCGCCGATCTGGCCATGTACCAGGTCAAGCAATCGGGTCGCTCGAGCTACCAGTTCTACAGCCCGGAACTCGACCGCCAGGCCGACGAAATCTACTCGCTCGAGACCCGGCTCAAGGACGCCCTCCGCCACCACCGGCTCGCCCTGCACTACCAGCCGGTGGTCGATATTGCCGATGGTCGCCTGATCGGCGTCGAGGCGCTGGTCCGCCTTGCCGACAACGGCATCCTGATCGGACCGGCGAGCTTCATTCCGGTGGCCGAATCCACCGGCCTGATCGGCGACATCGGCGAATGGGTCCTGTGGGAAGCGTGCCGGCAGCATGAACTCTGGCGCGAGGAAGGAATGCGCATCCCCATTGCGGTCAATGTCTCGCCGCTGCAGTTCAAGAAACACGATTTTGCGGAAACCCTGAAACAGGTGCTGGTCACGACCGGCGTCGACCCGAGCTGCATACACCTGGAGGTGACCGAAAGCGCCGTCATGGAAAGTCTCGGCGAAGCGATCGGCATCCTGCGCAAGGTCAAGGCGCTGGGGGTGAAGATCGCGCTCGATGATTTCGGAACCGGTTACTCCAGCCTCAGCCGCCTGGCGAGCCTGCCCCTCGACAAGCTCAAGGTCGATCAATCCTTCGTCCGCCAGATCGACAGCGACAGCGCCAGCCGGGCGGTGACCGAAGCGATCATCACGCTCGGCCGCAAGCTCAAACTCGATGTCGTGGGCGAAGGCATCGAGTCGGAGCACGCCTTGCGCTATCTGCAGGCCCATGGCTGCAACCAGGCGCAAGGCAACTGGTTCAGCGCGCCGCTGACCGCCTCGCAATTCACGCAATGGCATCGCCGGCATCTGCATTGAGCCTGCCGGCCGCTGTCGGGAACGGAGCATCCGATGGCTAGGCGGCGGAAGGCGGCGGTGGGACGATCGGCCCACAGCCTGCTGAAGGCGATGACGCGGGCCGTGCTGCGCGTCGGCTCCGCCGCCCTGAAGGAAGGCCTGCATGCCGCTCCGCCGTCCGCCCGGCGTCCCGCGACGGCCAAGGCGGTATCGCCGGCCGCCAACTGGACGACGGGGATGGCGCTCGGGGCGGGCGGGCCTCGCCGTTATCGGCTTTACCAGCCGTCCGGCGTGCGGCACAACGAACGCCTGCCTTTGCTGGTCATGCTGCACGGCTGCCGCCAGGATGCCGAAGCCCTGGCCGCCAGCAGCCGGATGAACAGGATCGCCGCCCGCGAGCGCTTTTACGTCCTCTACCCGGAGCAGGACCTGCTGGCCAATGCCCAGCGCTGCTGGAATTGGTACGACACGCGAAGCGGGCGGGCGCAAGCGGAAGTCCATTCGATCGCCGCGGCGATCGACCAGGTTTCCCTGCGCCACGCCATCGACGGCCGCCGCGTTGCGCTGGCGGGGATTTCCGCCGGGGCCGCCATGGCCGTCCTGCTGGCGACCCGGCATCCGGAACGCTTTCGGGCTGTCGTCATGCACTCGGGGATCGCGCCCGGCGTCGCCCACTCATCGGCCAGCGCCCTGCAGGCCATGGTCGGGCAAGGCGTCCCGCCGTCACCGCTGCCGACGCTGGCCCGCAACGTGCGGCTGCCCCCGCTCTTGGTGATCCATGGCGCTGCCGACCCCGTGGTGGCGCCGCGTAATGGCGCCGAAGCTGCCCTGCGCTGGGCGGAACGGGAGGGAGCCACCCGGGGCAAGCCGCGCACGGTGCAGCGCGGCAAGCGTTACGCCATGACCGTCGTCGATTATCGGCAGCGCAGCCGGCTGGTCGCCACCCATTGCCTGATTCACCGGCTGGGGCATGCGTGGAGTGGCGGTGCCGGCGGGCACGCATACAGCGACCCGAAGGGCCCGGATGCCTCGCGCATGATCTGGACCTTCGTGGCCCGGCAATTCGCCTCGCCAGCGAATTAGGAGCCCCGCCGGAGAGCGGCGGCCCGGCAAGCAGCCGCCGGGGCGACCGCTGCCGGTTTTTCAGAGCGCTGGCCTAGCGGGTCGCCCCCGCGGCCTTGGCCCGCGCCGCGTGCAGTTTCCGGTAGCTGTCGATCAAACGCTGGTGGCGGTCCAGACCTTCCAGCTGCAGGCTGGTCGGCGTCAGGCCGTAGAAGCGGACGCTGCCGTCCACCGAGCCGAGCACCGCGTCCATCCGCGGGTTGCCGAACATGCGGCGGAAATTGACCACGTAATCGTCGAGTTCCAGTTCGTCGTCGAGCACCACTTCCAGTACGACGTCCAGGGCCTGGTAAAACAGGCCACGCTCGACGGTGTTCTCGTTGTACTGCAGGTAGGCCTTTACCAGTTCATGTGCCGCCTCGAAGTCCTGCAAGGCGAGGTTGATCAGCAGCTTCAGTTCGAGAATGGTCAGCTGGCCCCACACCGTGTTCTCGTCGAACTCGACACCGATCAGCGTGATGATGTCGGTGTAGTCGTCGAGCTCGCTGTCTTCCAGGCGCTCAAGCAAAGCCGCCAGCGCATCGTCGTCGAGGCGGTGCAGGTTCAGGATGTCGGCGCGGAAGGCCAGCGCCTTGTTGGTGTTGTCCCAGATCAGGTCCTCGACCGGATAGATTTCCGAGTAACCCGGGACCAGAATGCGGCAGGCGGTGGCGCCGAGCTGGTCATAAACCGCCATGTACACTTCCTTGCCCATGGCTTCGAGGATGCCGAACAGGGTGGCGGCTTCGTCGGCATTCGAATTCTCGCCGTGACCGGAGAAGTCCCATTCGACGAACTCGTAATCGGCCTTGGCGCTGAAAAAGCGCCACGACACGACGCCGCTGGAATCGATGAAATGCTCGACGAAGTTGTTCGGCTCGGTGACGGCGTTGCTCTCGAAAGTCGGCCGCGGCAGGTCGTTCAAGCCCTCGAAACTGCGGCCCTGCAGCAACTCGGTCAGGC
>DATGXM010000526.1:0-10440 GCA_035298985.1 Azonexus sp.
CTGAGCTCGGAATTCGGCCGCGCCCGTGCCGCCGACACGGCGCTCGACGAGTTGCGATTCCCCGGCCTGCACCGCAAGCCGCTGCGCGCCAAGGCCGGCGCCAACGTCTCGCAGATGCATTACGCCCGTAAAGGCGTCATCACGCCGGAAATGGAATACGTCGCCATCCGCGAGAACCTCAACCGCCGCGCCTATATCGAATCGCTGAAGGCGACCGGCAAAATGGGCCAGAAGATGGCCGATATCCTCGGCCGCCAGCATCCGGGCCAGAATTTCGGCGCCAGCATTCCGGAAGAAATCACGCCGGAATTCGTGCGCAGCGAAATCGCCCGCGGTCGCGCCATCATCCCCAACAACATCAATCACCCGGAATCCGAGCCGATGATCATCGGCCGCAACTTCCTGACCAAGATTAACGCCAACATCGGCAACTCGGCGCTCGGCTCCTCCATCCAGGAAGAAGTCGAGAAAATGACCTGGTCGATCCGCTGGGGCGGCGACACGGTGATGGATCTGTCGACCGGCAAGAACATCCATGAAACGCGCGAGTGGATCATCCGCAACTCGCCGGTGCCAATCGGCACCGTGCCCATCTACCAGGCGCTGGAAAAGGTCAACGGCAAGGCCGAAGACCTGACCTGGGAAATCTTCCGCGATACGCTGATCGAACAGGCCGAGCAGGGCGTCGATTACTTCACCATCCACGCCGGCGTGCTGCTGCGCTACATCCCGATGACCGCCAACCGCACGACCGGCATCGTGTCGCGCGGTGGCTCGATCATGGCCAAGTGGTGCCTGGCGCATCACAAGGAGAGCTTCCTCTACACCCACTTCGAGGAAATCTGCGACATCATGAAGGCCTACGACGTCGCCTTCTCTCTCGGCGATGGCCTGCGTCCCGGCTCGATTTACGACGCCAATGACGAAGCGCAACTGGGCGAACTGAAGACCTTGGGCGAACTGACCGAGATCGCCTGGAAGCACGACGTGCAGACCATCATCGAAGGCCCGGGTCATGTGCCGATGCACCTGATCAAGGAGAACATGGACCTGCAGCTGGAATACTGCAAGGAAGCCCCGTTCTACACCCTGGGCCCCTTGACTACCGACATCGCGCCGGGCTACGACCACATCACCAGCGGCATCGGCGCCGCGATGATCGGCTGGTACGGCACGGCCATGCTCTGCTATGTGACGCCGAAGGAACACCTCGGCCTGCCGGACAAGGACGACGTCAAGGAAGGCATCATCACCTATAAGCTGGCCGCGCACGCCGCCGACCTCGCCAAGGGCCACCCCGGCGCGCAGATCCGCGACAACGCCCTGTCCAAGGCGCGCTATGAATTCCGCTGGGAAGATCAGTTCAATCTCGGCCTCGACCCGGACAAGGCACGCGAATTCCACGACGAAACCCTGCCCAAGGAATCGGCCAAGGTCGCCCACTTCTGCTCGATGTGCGGCCCGCATTTCTGCTCGATGAAGATCACGCAGGATGTGCGCGACTTCGCGGCGGCGCAGGGGATAGCCGAAGCGGAGGCCCTGGACAAGGGTATGGAGGCCAAGGCGGTGGAATTCGTCAAGACCGGCGCCGAGCTGTACCAAAAGGTCTGATGTGAAATGCGGGCTGGCTGCCCTCCGACAAGCGGGATTGCCGAGCAATCCCGTTCGGGTATTTTCGGCGTCGCTCGCCGCATCGGCGACAATGGAAGCATGTCCCTATCTACCGTGCCCATCGCCTGCCGCCCCGGTTGCGGCGCCTGCTGCATCGCGCCGTCGATCTCCTCGCTTAACAAGCCGGCTGGCGAACCCTGTCGCCATCTCGACGCGGCGTTTCGCTGCCGGATTTTTGCTCGGCCGGAACGCCCGAAGTGCTGTGCCGGACTGCAGGCTTCAACGGAAATGTGCGGCGAATCGCGTGAACAGGCCATACGCTGGTTGGCCGATCTCGAAGTTTTAACTCATCCCGGATAGTAGAATGCGGCCTCCCCAACTTGGCTGCGCTCCATGGACCCGATTCTTCTCCTTAAGGCCCTGATCCTCGGTATCGTCGAAGGGCTGACCGAATTCCTGCCGATTTCGTCGACCGGCCACCTGATTCTGGCTGGTGATCTGCTCGATTTCAACGACGATCGCGGCAAGTTGTTTGAAATTGTCATCCAGTCCGGCGCCATTCTGGCCGTGGTCTGGGAATACCGGGCGCGTATCATCGGCGTCTTCCGCGGTCTGGGCCGCGACCAGCTGGCCAACCGGCTGGTGCTCAACCTGGCCATTGCCTTCCTGCCGTTGGCGGTGCTTGGCCTACTGTTCAAGAAAGCCATCGAAGCGCATCTGTTCAAGCCGGTGCCGGTGGCGCTGGCCTTCATTGTCGGCGCCTTCGTCATCATCTGGGCCGAACGGCGCACCCACACCGTTCGCGTCGCCACCGTCGACGACATGACGCCGCTCGATGCCCTCAAACTCGGCCTGGCGCAGGCCGCCGCGCTGATTCCGGGAACCTCGCGCTCGGGGGCGACGATCATCGGCGGCCTGCTGTTCGGGCTGTCGCGCAAGGCGGCGACCGAATTCTCCTTCTTTCTGGCCATCCCGACGCTATTCGCCGCCACCGCCTACAACCTGTATAAGGAGCGCGCCCTGCTCAATGCCGACGACCTCGGCATGTGGGCAGTCGGCTTCGTGTCGGCCTTCGTGTCGGCCTTCCTGTGCGTCCGTTGGCTGCTGCGCTACATCTCCAGCCATGACTTCACCGCCTTCGCTTGGTATCGCATCGCCTTCGGCCTCGTCGTGCTGGCTACCGCCCACTTCGGCTGGGTGCAATGGACGGCAGCTTGATCATTTACCTGCACGGCTTCTGTTCGTCGCCTGCCTCGTGGAAATCGAGCCTTCTGGCCGAGGAAATGGCGCGGCGGGGGCTGGCCGACCGCTTCGTTTGCCCGCTGTTGTCGCCGGTGCCGGATGAGGCGGTGGCCAGCGTCAGCCGGTTGATCGCCCAGGCCGAAGGGCCGGTAACGCTGGTCGGCTCGTCGCTGGGCGGCCATTACGCCAACCACGTGGCCGAAAAGCACGGCTTGAATGCCGTGCTGATCAACCCAGCGGCCGTTGGGCACCTCGATCTGGTCGATTTTGTCGGCGAGCACGCCAATTTCCACAGCGGTGAGCGATTCGTTTTCACGGCAGCGCACGCCGCGCAGCTGAAGGCGCAGGTCGTCCGGCCGGTGCCGGAACGCTACTGGCTGCTGCTCGAAGAAGGCGACGAGGTGCTCGATTATCGGCAGGCCGTCGATTTCTACGCCGGGTGTCGGCAAACCGTGCTGCCGGGCGGTGATCACAGCTTCACGCAATTTCCCGACTTTATCCCGCAAATCATTGAATTCGCTGGGCTATAATCCGCCGATGAACGTATTGTTTGAAGAAGATGGCGGCTTCAAGGCCGGCAGCATCATGGCCGACAACGACAGCTCGTTGCAGGTCGAAATGCCCACCGGCAAGCGGAGCAAGATCAAGGCCGCGACGGTGTTGCTGCGTTTTGAAAAACCTTCCGCCGCGACCTTGCTAGATCAGGCGACGCCGCTGGCCGAAGAAATCGAACCGGATTTCCTGTGGGAGTGCGTGAACGATGGCGAATTTTCGTTTCTGGATTTTGCCCGTGACTACTACGGACACGACCCCGCCCCGAGCGAAGCGACGGCGGTGCTGCTTGCCCTGCACGCCGCGCCCGTCTATTTCCACCGCAAAGGCAAGGGCCGCTTCCGCAAGGCGCCTGCCGACATTCTCGCAGCTGCTCTGGCCAATCTTGAAAAGAAGCGTCAGCAAGCCCGCGCGATCGAAGGCTGGATCGCGGAGCTGAAGGAATTCCGTCTGCCGCCGGAAATCGGTGCGCTGACCGAGTCGCTGCTCTACGCGCCGGACCGCAACAAGCCGGAAACCAAGGCCTTCGAAGCGGCCTGCGCTGAACTCGGGCTGACGGCCGCGCAGTTGCTGTTCCGCTGTGGCGCCATCAAGTCGCCTTATTTCCTGCACTACCGGCGCTTCCTGCACGAGCAGTTCCCGAAAGGCACGGCTTTCCCCAGCCTGGAAGCGCCTGGCCTGCCGCGCGACCTGCCGCGCGCCGACGTCCGCGCCTTCTCGATCGACGATGCCCACACCACCGAGATCGACGACGCGCTGTCGGTCGTCAAGCTGCCCGGCATCGGTTCGCGCATCGGCATCCACATCGCGGCGCCGGGGTTGGCCATCGCCCACGGCTCGCCGCTCGACGGCGTCGCCCGCGCCCGGCTGTCGACGGTCTATATGCCCGGCAACAAGATCACCATGCTGCCCGACGCCGTGGTGCAGAACTACACGCTGGCCGGCGGTGTCGACTGCCCGGCCGTGTCGCTCTACCTGACGGTCAACGAGTCGCTGGAAATCCTCAGCCACGAGTCGCGGCTGGAGATGGTGCATATCGCCGCCAACCTGCGCCATCACGAAATCGAACCGTGGTTCAACGCGGAAACCATCAACGGCCCGCTGCCCGACCAGCCGTTCAAGGACGAGCTGGTCCATCTCTGGCACTTCGCCAACGCCTGCGAAGGCCGGCGCGGCAAGCCGTCCGCCGTGCAGGGCATCAACGACTACAACTTCGCCATTACCGGCGATCTGGCCGATCCGGATGCCTGCACCGTCGAGATCAGCGAACGCAAGCGCGGCAGCCCGCTCGACAAGCTGGTCGCCGAATTGATGATCGTCGCCAATTCGACCTGGGGCGGCCTGCTCGCCGAGAAGAACGTCGCCTGCCTGTACCGCGCCCAGACCCAGGGCAAGGTGCGCATGACCACCTCGCCGCTGCCGCACGAAGGCCTCGGCGTGCCGCAATACGCCTGGATGACCTCGCCGCTGCGCCGCTACTGCGATCTGGTCAACCAATGGCAGCTGATCGCCTGCCTGAAGGGCGAAACGCCGGCTTTCGCGCAAAAATCCGCCGAATTGTTCGCCGCGATGCGCGATTTCGAACTGACCTATTCCGCCTACGCCGATTTCCAGCGCCAGATGGAGCGTTACTGGTGCCTGCGCTGGCTGCAGCAGCACGCCGTCGCCGAAATCGACGCCACAGTGCGCCGCGAGCAACTGGTCAAGCTCGACCATCTGCCGGTCATGCTGCGCGTGCCGTCGCTGCCGGCCGACCTGGCGCCCGGGCAGCGCGTGCATCTGGCCATCGAAAGCATAGACCTGCTGGCGCCGGAGATCACCTGCCGTTTCCTCGGCCTGCTCGGCGACAGCAATGTGGCGGAAGCCCTGGAGGATGAAGAGGCGTGAAGCCGGCGGTCAGTCCTCGTCGGGCGCGTGCGGCCGAGCAGGATCGCCGCTTGTGGATGGCACTCGGTATCTCGCTGGCCGTCCATGCCGTGCTGCTCGCCCTGCATTTCCAGTTTCCGGAAGCTTCAAAGGCGATGCAGGAAAAGGCCATGGACATCATCCTGGTCAATGCCAAGTCGCACCGCAAGCCGCACGACGCGCAGGCGCTGGCCCAATCGAATCTGGACGGCGGCGGCAACACCGACGACAACCGGCGGGCCAAGACGCCGTTGCCGCCGACCCAGCGGCAGACCGAAGGCAACGATATCCAGCAGATGCAGCGCCGTGTGCAGGAACTGGAAACCGCCCAGCAGAAGCTGCTGACCCAGGCCAAGAGCCTGCGCAACGTGGCGGCCGCCAAGACGGTCAGCGAACAGCCGTCGCCGGTGCCCAGCGTCAGCGGCCTCGACCTGGCCGAATCGGCCCGCGCCATGGCGCGGCTGGAAGGCGAAATCGCCAAGACGGCCGACGAGTACAACAAGAAACCGCGCAAGAAATTCGTCGGGGCGCGCGCCGAGGAATATGTGCTGGCCGCCTATCTCGACGCCTGGAAGCAGAAAATCGAGCGCATCGGTACCCTGAATTACCCGCCGGAAGCGCGCGGCAAGCTGTATGGCGCGGTGGTCATCTTCGTCGAACTGCGTGCCGAGGACGGCAGCCTGTACAGCGCCGAAATCTCCAAATCGTCCGGCCATAAAGTGCTCGACCAGGCCGCCCTGCGCATCCTCCGCATGTCGGCCCCCTTCGGGCCCATTCCGGCGCAGGGGCTGGGCGGGGCCACCGTCCTGTCGTTCGCCCGGACCTGGTACTTCACGCAGGGCGATTCGCTGAATACGGCGGTCAGCAAATAGGCGTTCGCCGTGCATCGTGGTGCACCGTGTTAACCTTGGCGCATGATCGTGTTCTGCCCTTGATGCATTCCTAACCTATGTCCGACCTCTACGCCGTTTTCGGCAATCCGATTGCCCATTCCAAGTCCCCGGCCATCCACACCGCCTTTGCCGCGTCGACCGGCCAGGACCTGACGTACGAAGCCCGTCTGGCGCCGGCCGATGGCTTTGCCGAAGCGGTCGCCGCTTTCGTCGCGGCGGGCGGCAAGGGGGCGAACGTGACGGTGCCGTTCAAGGAAGACGCCTATCGCTTGGCGACACGCCTGTCGGAACGGGCGGCGCGGGCTGGCGCGGTCAATACCCTGGCCTTTGCCGGTGACGAAATCTTCGGCGACAACACCGACGGCGCCGGCCTGGTCCGCGACATCACCGTCAATCTCGGCTGCGCGGTGGCTGGTAAGCGCATCCTGCTGCTCGGTGCCGGCGGCGCCTCGCGCGGCGTGGTCGCCCCGCTGTTGGCCGAAGCGCCGGCCGAGCTAGCCATCGCCAATCGCACGGCGGCCAAGGCCGAAGCACTGGCCGCCGCATTTGCCGATGTCGCCCCGGTCGAGGGTGGCGACTTCGGCCGCTATGCCGGGCGCCGCTTCGACGTGGTGATCAACGCCACGTCGGCCAGCCTGTCGGGCGACAGCCTGCCCTTGCCGGCGGGGTTGTTTGCGGCCGGCAGCCTGGCTTACGACATGATGTACGGCAAGGGCGAAACGCCCTTCCTGCGCCTGGCGCGCGTACAGGGGGCGGCGCGCTGTGCCGACGGCCTGGGCATGCTGGTCGAGCAGGCGGCGGAAGCCTTCTCCGTCTGGCGCGGCATTCGCCCGGCCACCGGAGCGCTGCTCGCGGAATTGAGAGCCGGGCTGGCCGGATGAGAACGCTCGGCCGCTGGCTGAAGTGGTCGCTGCTCGGCCTGCTGGGACTCTTCGTGTTGTGGCAGCTGTGGCTGCTCGGCTGGGTCCTGCTGTGGTGCTGGGTCAATCCGGGTGAAACGAAATTCATGGAAATCCGCCTGGCCGAATTGCACCAGAAAAATCCGCAGGCCCAGTTGCAGCAGCAATGGGTACCCTACGAGCGCATTTCGCCGCATCTGAAGCGGGCCATCATCGCGGCTGAAGATGCCAAGTTCGTCGATCATGAGGGCTTCGACTGGGAAGGCATGCAAAAAGCGATGGAAAGGAACCAGAAGCGGGGGCGTTTCGTCGCCGGCGGGTCGACCATCAGCCAGCAACTGGCCAAGAACCTTTTCCTGACGCCGACCAAATCGTATTTCCGCAAGGCCGAGGAAGCCATCATCACGCTGATGCTGGAAAACCTGTGGAGCAAGCGGCGTATTTTCGAGGTCTATCTGAACGTGATCGAGTGGGGCAACGGCGTGTTCGGCGCCGAGGCGGCGGCCCGCCACTACTACAACGTCAGCGCCGCGCAACTGGGGCCCGAGCAGGCCGCCCGGCTGGCCGGCATGGTGCCCAATCCGCGCTATTACGACCGCAACCGAGGGGCGCCTGGTCTCGGTCGCAAGACGGCGATCATCCTGGGCCGCATGCCGAGTGCCGATGTGCCGTGAAATATTGCCGGAATAGGGGTTTTTCCGCAGTGATTTTGTAGGAAGCCGGTCATTCGCCCGGTGGTAAAATGGCAAATCACTTGCCGCACCGCACCATGAGCGAAGAAGCCCAGCTGACCGACACCGAAGACTTGCAGGAGCGCCTCGCCGAGGTGCAGACCCTGCTCGCCCGGCACAAGCTGGTCGAGGAACTGGTGCACCGGCAGGAAGGACCGCGTCACGACCTGGTCGAGGACATCGTGCACAAGCAGCATCTGCACGAACTGCAGGCCCGCCTGGAGCCGATGCACCCGGCCGACATCGCCTACGTGCTCGAGGCGCTGCCCACCGACGAACGCCTGATCGTCTGGGATCTGGTCAATCCGGAGCTCGAAGGCGAGGTCCTGCTCGAAGTCTCCGATGCCGTCCGCGAAAGCATCATCGAGTCGATGGAGCGCACCGAGCTGGTCGCTGCCGCCGAAACGCTCGATGCCGACGAACTGGCCGACCTGGCGCCCGACCTGCCGCAAGGTGTTATCGACGACGTTTTCCGCGGCCTGTCGGTCGAGGAGCGCGAGCAGCTGCGCGCCGCGATGTCCTATCCCGAGGATTCGGTCGGCTCGATCATGGACTTCGACATGGTCACCGTGCGCGAGGACATCACGCTGGAAGTGGTGCTGCGTTATCTGCGCCGCTTCGACGAACTGCCCGACCATACCGACCAGCTGTTCGTGGTCGATCGCGACGAACACCTGAAGGGCGTACTGCCGCTCAACATCCTGCTGGTCAATGAAGTCGAGGTCGAGGTCGGCACCCTGATGCAGACCGATTTCGTCGAGCTGGAACCCGACGATCTGGCCGAGGAAGCCGCCAAGGCCTTCGAACGCTACGACCTGGTGTCGGCGCCGGTGGTCGATCCGGAAGGGAAGCTGGTTGGCCGGGTGACGGTTAACGAGGTGGTCGACTACATCCGCGAAGAAGCCGAGCACGAGCAACTGGCCAACGCCGGTCTGCGCGAGGAGGAAGACATCTTCGCCTCGGTCTGGGACTCGGTGAAGAACCGCTGGTCCTGGCTGGCCATCAACCTGGTTACCGCCTTCGTCGCCTCGCGGGTGATCGGCGCCTTCGAGGATTCCATCGAGAAACTGGTGGCGCTCGCCGCGCTGATGCCCATCGTCGCCGGCATCGGCGGCAATTCGGGCAACCAGACGATCACCATGATCGTGCGCGCCATCGCCATGGGCCAGGTCCAGCCCGATGCCATGCGCCGCCTGCTGCGCAAGGAACTCGGCGTGGCGACCATCAACGGCCTGCTCTGGGGCGGCCTGCTCGGCATCGCCGCCTGGTCGCTCTACGGCAGCGTCAAGCTCGGCCTGGTGATGACCGCGGCGATGACCTTGAACCTGCTGCTCGCCGCGTCGGCGGGGGTGGGCATTCCATTGCTTCGCCAGAAATTCGGTGCCGACCCGGCGGTCGGCGGCTCGGTGATGATCACCGCGCTGACCGATTCCGGCGGCTTCTTCATCTTCCTCGGGCTGGCGACGCTGTTCCTGATGTAAGGCCGGGGTCAATACTCCTGCAACATCGCATTCTCGGTGTCGGCGTGGCGCAGGCGCAGGGCCAGCGAACGCGACAGCGCCTTGAGCAGAGTCAGCGCCAGTTTCTTGTGCTCTTCGGTCAGCTTTTCGAACTGCTCCTGGGACAGGACGTAAAACTCGGCGTCGCTGCTGGCAATGGCGTCATTGCCGCGCGGCTGGCCATCGAGAAAGGCCAGCCCCCCGAAAAAGTCACCGCGCCCGAAGGTGGCGACATGGCGGGTCCGGCCGCCGCCCAGGGGGGCAAAAATCTTTACCGTGCCGCGCCGGATCAGGTAAATCGCATCGCCCGCCTCGCCGCGGGAATACACCACCTCGCCGGCCGCATAGTGGCGTTTCACCAGCCGCGTCTCGAGGTCGGCCAGCGTCTCGTCCTTGCGGTGCTTGAACAGCTCCATGTCGGCGATTTGGAGCGGCGTTTCCGGTTCGGCGACCGCCTGTTCGCTGGCGCCGAGCAGGCGGTCCTCGACCCATTCGATGGCGCTGTCGAGTTCGCCGAACAGGCGGACGGCGTCCGGAATGTCGGTGACACCGGTCTGCTCGAGGAATTCGCGCAGATTGCGGTTGTTGGGCAGGTTTTCCCGGACATTGGACAGGATGAGCAGGGCCTGACGTTCGGCCAGCACGTCGCGCACCTGGCAGAGCAGGTGGGCGGCGGTGACATCGACCGACTGCACGCGCTTCATGTCGAGGATGACGAAGCTGCGGCTGCGCAATTCCGGTTCGAGTTCGGCGTAGAGTTGCTGCGTGGTACCGAAGAACAGGCTGCCCTGCAGTTCGAAAATGACCGCCTGGTCGCCCTTCTGCTCAAGTATCCGGGTTTCGGCTTCCGGCCGGTGCCAGTTGGACGACATCTGGTTGACGTAGAACTTGTGGCGGACGACCGAGCCGCCGATTTGCTCGCGCAGGAAGAGGATGATGGCCAGCGCGACGCCGGCCGCCGAGGCGGCGATCAGGCCGATGCTGAGGGCGACCACGACGACGGTGACAACGACGCCGAAGTCGAACACGGTGGCTGCGGACTGGATGAAGCGCAGCGGGCCGCGGTCGATCATGCGAATGCCGACCACGATCAGGATGCCGGCCAGCG
>DATGXM010000527.1:0-1533 GCA_035298985.1 Azonexus sp.
CGCCCTTGAAGCGTTCGCCCGGGTACTGCTTCGATTCGATGACCAGCGGCTCGCCCTTCTTCAGCTTGGCGAGGTCGGCTTCGCCGGCATCGACCTGGATCCACAGGCTGGCCGGGTCGGTGACGACGAAGAGCGGCGATCCGGACTGATCGGGGCGGAATTCCTGGCCTGGATTGAGGTTGCGTTCGACCACGACGCCGGCCAGCGGACTGCGCAAGGCATAGGTGCCGTCGCCTTCGCCACCCAGGCCGGCGACGCGGTGGCTGGCCCGTTCCGCTTCCGCCTTGGCGGCGATGGCCGCGGCTTCGGCCTGTTGCCAGTCCTTTTCGGCGACCACGCCGGCTTCGCGCAGCACCCGGTGGCGCTCCAGCGCCTGCGTGGCAACCTGCGCATCGGCGCGCGCCTTGCGGGCGTCGGCCAGGGCCTGGCCATATTCGGGCGAACTCAGCACCGCCAGGGCCTGGCCGATCTTGACCGGGGCGCCCACATCCACCGCAATGCTCTGCACGCGGCCGCCGACCTGCGGGAAGACGCGTACCGTCTTTTCCTCGTTCCACACCAGGCGGCCGGGCAGGCGCAGCGTGCCGCCCTTGTCCTTTTCGACGACGGCGAGTTTCAGGAAGGTCGCCTTGTCCGGCTCGGCGAGGACGGCAACGTCGCCGTCCACCTTGATGGCCGCGGCCTTGGGCGGCTCCGGTTCGGCGGAACAGCCGGCCAGCGCCAGCAACAGGGTGAGCAGAAGAGGGTTGAGCTTCATGGATTTTTCCGGAATTCCGCCTGGACCTGCCAGTCGGATAGTGCTTTTGCATAATCGGCCCGCGCACTGGCGGCTTCGATCTGGATCTGGCGCAAGGTGCGCCGGGCGTCGAGCAAGTCCATCAGGCCCATGGCGCCCTTGCTGTAGGCGAGTTCGGCCGCCTTGGCGACGCGCTCGGCATCGGCCAGCAGGCCGCCTTCGAGCCGTTGCATGCGGTCGCGGGAGGCGAGCAGGGCATTGCGCGCCTGGGCGACCTGGCCGATGGCCAGCGCCTGCTGCTGGTCGTATTGCAGGCGGGCCGCGTTGTAGTCGGCCTCGGCGCGGCCGATTTCACCTTCGTATTCGTGCCAGATGAAGAGCGGCACGCTGACGCCAATGCCGTAGCTGTTGGTCGGCGCATTCTGCAGGTTGCGCTCGAATTGCACGCCGACCGTCACGTCCCGGTTGCGCTTGGCGCGGGCCAGGTCGCGGTCGGCTTCGGCGGCGGCCATGCGCTTCTGCGCGGCGGCCAGGTCGGGGCGCTGGTCGAGCGGGGCGGCGTTCAGCGCAATCGCTTCCAGTTGCGGCCAGTTGTCGGCGGCGACCAGCTGCTCGGCGTCGGCATCGCGGCCGATCAGGTAGGCCAGCATCTGTTGCGCCACGGCGAGGTCGGCCTGGGCCTGGCGGGCATCGGCCTCGGCGCGGGCCTGGTCGATCTGCAGGCGGGAAACATCGACCGGCGCCAGGTCGCCGGCTTTCAGGCGCAGGTGGCCGGCGTGGGTGCTCTTTTCGTAGAG
>DATGXM010000528.1:0-3288 GCA_035298985.1 Azonexus sp.
GACCCCGCGCAAACGACCGGCCAAGGCCACCACCGCCGAAGCGTCGGGGGCGCGCCCCTGGCCGCTGGCCAGGTGTTCGACCCAGGCCGAGAACAGCGCGTGCTCGTCGTCGATCATCTGCATCAGTTCGGGGGTCGCCCATTGATCCTGACGCAGCCACAGATTGAGGGTCTGCTCGAGTTCCCAGGCCGCCTCGCCCAGATCGTTCAGGCCGACCATGCGGCCGCTGCCCTTGAGCGTATGGGTGTTGCGGCGTATCGTCGTCAGCGCCTCGACATTGTGCGGATCGGCAGCCAGCACCGCCCTCTGTTCGCCCATCGTGGCCAGCACTTCCTGGGCCTCTTCCAGGAAAATGGACAGCAGTTCGGCGTCGATTTCCTCGTGGCTGGACTCGGCTAGCTGCTGGATTTCGGCCGACGGCTGCGGCAGTTCCGGTTCCTGCGGCTTGAGCGCGGCCAGAGCGGCATCGACCTGCCCGCTGCCCAGGTCGCCGGTCTTCAGCGCTTCCAGCGCGGCCTTGGCGCTTTCGCCCAGCTCGTGATTGGCGACCAGGTCGGCATCCTGCTGGATGGCCTTGAGGTTCTGCTTCAGTTCTTCCTGCAGGCGTGCGTCCTGCGGTGCTTCCTTCAGCGCTTCGACCAGAGCCTGGGTGTCCCGTGCCTGGCGGGCCAGTTCGGATTCAACGCTGACTGTCGGTTCCGGCGCTGCCGGCTCATCGTCATCCTGCTCCGGCGCGGCGGTTTCACCCTGCATGCGCGCCACGAAGGCATCGAAATCGCTTTCGCCGCTGGGCAGTGCATCGACGAAAAAGCCCAAGGTCGATAGCTGATGGGCGACATTTTCGAAATCTTCCGCCGTGTGTGCCGAACCTGGCTCGGCCAGGGCATGGATCTGCGTGGTGCAAGCCGTCACGCTGGCCGCGGCGCTCAGATGGCCGAGCATGGCCAGGGCGCCGGCGGTCTGCTTGAGCGGACCGTCGAGCAGCGCCAGATCGTGTTCGCCCGACGGGTCGCGGAAGAAGGCGTCGAGCGCCTGCTCGACCTGGGCCAGGTTGTTCTGGATTTCGCGGGCGACCTGGCTGATCAGCAACTTTTCCTGGGCCCGCCGGGTCATTTCGTCGAGCAGCGGGATCGCCGCATCGGCCGCCGGCTTGCCGGCAATGCAGGCGTACAAGCGGGCGACCATCAGGTCCACCTGCTGGGCAAAATCGGTGCCCAGGCGCTTGAAGCTTTCCTGCGCGTTCTGCAGCAGCAGGATGGCCGTCGCCACTTCCATGGCCACGGTATCGCCGAAGCGGGAAACATCCTCGGTCAGCCAGTTGGCCACCGCCCCCAAGCCTTGGCCGAGGCGCTTCAAATCGGTCTGCCCGATCTCTTCGGTCAACGCCGCGACAGCACGGGCCTGCTCGCCAAAAGCGGGCAGGCCGGCCGTGCTGCCGGACGAGCAGACCCGGTTCCACTGGTCTTCGACGGCGGCAAGAACTTCCCTCAGACGGCGCAACACCGCATCCTGCGGCTGGACGCCCGCTGCCACTTCCGGCCCCGGCAACTGGGAGGGCAAGCCGAAGGTGGATTGCACCGCGGACACCACGCCGCCGGCGTCCCCCCTTGCCTGGGCGACGTGATACAGGGCCTCGCGCATCAGGCGCTCGGCCAGGCTGTTCGAGCCTTCGAGCAGACGGCGGATTTGCAGGTCGATGCGGGCGCTGACCTGGCGCACCGAACCATCGGCATTGACCGCCGGGTCCTTCAGGGCTTCGATGAAGGCCAGCGCTGTCCACCAGAAGGAGCGGGCAGCCTGGGTTTCCTGGGTGGCTTCGATATTGGTCAGCGCGTCCAGCATCAACTGGCGCCCCGCTTCGGCCTGGTCCGGCTTGGTCAGCCAACTGAGCAGGCCTTTTTGATAACGGCTGCGCTCGGTTTTCAGCACCTGACGCAGCGCTTCCGGCATCAGTTTGGGCGGCGCGGCAAGCCGCTTGGGCGGGCGCAGGGAGAGGTCGGGGAAGAACAGGTCGCTGGCACGCGCCGTCGGGATGCCGCGGGCCTTGGCCAGGTCCAGATAGACCGGCAACAGGCGCAGCGGCTGGTTCGGTTCGCCGGCCATCAACTCGTCGAGATAGGTCCGGATACCGGTCATCGCCTGGCGCGCTGTGGCCGCCGCCGGCTCGTCCACCGTCAGGCTGCCGTTTTCAAGGGCATCGAGCAGGCTTTCCAGCGACTCGGTGATCTGCGTCAAGCCATCCAGGCCGATGATGGACAGAGCGCCGTGCACCTGGTGCACGTGCGTGCGGCAGAATTTGAGCCGAGTGACATCGGATTCGGCGACGTACTGGCCGAAGGCCTCTTCCGCCCGTTCCAGCGCCAGATCAATTTCACCCTTGACCCAGGTGAGAGGGCCCAAATCGAATTCAGTTGCCGCGTTCATTAGTCTCTCGCGATCGATGTGCGTCAGTCCACCTTGAAGCCGGCAACGGAACCCTTGAGTTCGGAAGCCAGTGCGGTCAGTTCATCGACCGCCTCGGCCGTACGCTGCGTACCGGCCGTGGTTTGTTCGGTAACGTTCAGGATGTCCTGCATCAGGCGCGCCACCTGGCTGGCGGAATCCGCCTGGCTCTGCGTCGAGCTGGAAATGTCCTGAATCAGGTCGGCGAGATCGCGGGACACCTGGCCGATTTCGGACAGTGCCTGACCGGCGGCGTCGGAAAGCTTGGCTCCCTCGACCACCCCGCGCGTCGATTGTTCCATGGCGGATACCGCATCCTGCGTGTCGGTCTGAATGGTCTTCACAATCGCCGCAATCTGTTTCGTCGCTTCGGCCGAACGTTCGGCCAGTCGCTGCACTTCCTCGGCAACCACCGTGAAGCCGCGCCCCGCGTCACCGGCGGAAGCCGCCTGGATGGCGGCGTTCAGCGCCAGCACGTTGGTCTGTTCGGTAATGTCCGAAATCAGTTCCACGATTTCACCGATCTCCTGCGAGCTTTCGCCGAGACGCTTGATGCGCTTCGAGGTTTCCTGGATCTGGTTGCGGATTTCGTTCATGCCCTTGATCGAGTCTTCCACGGCCTGCGTACCCTTTTCGGCGGCCATCAGCGACTGGCGGGCAACCTGGGCGGACTGCGTGGCGTTGCTCGACACTTCCGTCATCGAACGGGCCATTTCCAGCGCCGATTCGCCGGCTTCCTTGATCTCGACCGACTGCCGTTCGGCCGCATCGAGCAGTTGCGCCGAGTTCAGGCGGGCGATTTCGGTGGCCGCCGTCACGCGGTTCGCCGCGTCGTTGATCCGGCCG
>DATGXM010000529.1:0-2125 GCA_035298985.1 Azonexus sp.
ATTTCGGCGATTTCGTCGGCGCGGCCGAACTCACCAATGATCGCATCGACGGCGGCAACCCGGACCTGCTGCCCCAGCGCGCGTGGGAATATCGCCTGACCGTCGAACGGCCGGTGCTTGGCGACGGGCGGTTGCAGGTGCAGTTGGGCTTTGACCGCATTTCTCTGCTCCAGGATCGCGTTCCGATCGAGGGCGGGGGCGATGCGCCAGGCAATCTCGGCACCGGCACGCGGCTGTTCGTCAACGGCACGGTCGATGTGCCGCTGGCGAGCCTCGGCATCACCGGCGGGCGCTTCACCGCGACCGGTGTGTGGCGCGATACCTCCGTCCGCGATCCCTATACCGGGCAGGACCGCTTCTTCTCCGGCCAGTCGAAATGGTATGCGGAAGCGGGCTTCCGGCAGGATCTCGGCAGCTGGGCCTGGGGCGTCAACTGGTATGCGCAGCCGAAGCAGTCGGTATTCCGCCGCAACGAGATCGACAGCTTCGACGGCGACGAGCCCTTCCTGACCGGTTTCGTCGAATATCGCCCGACGCAGGCGACTGCGGTGCGACTGGGGGTGGAGAATATCGCCGATGTGCGGGCAGGGCGGACACGCCTGTTCTTCCAGCCCGACCGCACGGTCACCACGCCGAGCGCGGTCGAGGTGCGCGAACGCAACCGGCACGTCACTGTGGCGCTGTCCCTGCGCCACAATTTCGGATAAGGTATAATAATACCACTCGTCAAAGCCGCGCTCCGCTTGACTTTGCGGGGCGGGGAAGCCAATGGCCCCACCAACGCCGTCCCCGTCACCGGGGGCGGCGCGTGTGTTTCAGGCGCTCCGGCCCTTTGCCGGTCCCGCCTCCCAACCGAAGGGAGCAAGCCTCATGAAGGCGCTCAGCAAGATGACCCAGTCGGCGACGCCGGCGACGGTCGAAAAGAAGTGGGTGCTGATCGACGCCGACGGTCTCGTCGTCGGCCGCGTCGCCACCATTGTCGCCAACATCCTGCGCGGCAAGCACAAGCCGAGCTTCACCCCGCACATCGATTGCGGCGACCATGTCGTCATCATCAATGCGGAAAAGGTGCGGTTCACGGGCAACAAGCTCAAGGACAAGACCTATTACAAGCACACCGGCTATGCCGGCGGCATCAAGGACATCACCGCCGACAAGGTGCTCGGTGGCCGTTTCCCGGGCCGCGTGCTTGAGAAGGCGGTTGAGCGCATGATCCCGCGCGGGCCGCTGGGCCGCCAGCAGATGCGCAACCTGCGCATCTACACCGGCACCGAGCATCCGCATGGTGCGCAGAACCCCGAACTCCTCGACGTCGCGGCGATGAACCGCAAGAACAAGGTGGGTGCCTGATGTCCGACACCGTCAACAGCCTCGCCGACATCGGCGACATCGCTTCGGGCGCCGAAACCTCGGCTCCGGTCCAGACCGCGCCGCTGCGTGAGCAGCAGCTCGACAAGCAGGGCCGCGCCTATGCCACCGGCCGCCGCAAGAACGCCATCGCCCGCGTCTGGGTGAAGCCCGGCACCGGCAAGATCGTGGTCAACGGCCGCGACCAGACCGTCTATTTCGCACGCCCCACGCTGCGTCTGGTGATCAACCAGCCGTTCGGCGTCGCCGGTCGTGACGGCCAGTATGACGTCGTTGCCACTGTCGTCGGCGGCGGTCTTTCGGGCCAGGCCGGTGCGGTCAAGCACGGCATCGCCCAGGCCCTGACCCGCTACGAGCCGGCGCTGCGCAGCGTTGTCAAGCAGGCCGGTTTCCTGACGCGCGACAGCCGCGTGGTCGAGCGCAAGAAGTACGGCAAGGCCAAGGCCCGACGAAGCTTCCAGTTCTCCAAGCGCTAGAAGCTTGGCGTCACTGCTACGCCGTCATTCCGGCAGGCCGGACTCCAGTCGAAATCATCAATTGCTGGATACCGGCTTTCGCCGGTATGACGGGCTGAAGCGCAACTGTCTGACACTTCGCACGCAAATTAGGCACGCCTCGTCATGGCAACCAAGAAAATCCGGGCCGCAGTGCTCGGCGCCAGCGGTTACACCGGCGCCGAGCTGGCACGGCTGCTGGTCGGCCATCCGGCGGCCGACATCGTCGCCATGACCGCAGACCGCAAGGCCGGGCAGACCTT
>DATGXM010000530.1:0-2040 GCA_035298985.1 Azonexus sp.
CGGCCGCTTCGATACCCGCCTGCCGCACTTCGCCTCGCCCGAACTCGGCCGTCTGGCCGGCGCCTTCAATGGCATGGCCGATCGCCTGAAGGCGGCGGTTGATGACAACGTCCGCCTCGAAACGGCCCGCGAAGTGGGCGAGCAGATGCGTACCCGGCTTGCCGCCGAGCGCCGTGCCGAGCGCGAAAGCATCGCCCGCGAACTGCACGATGAACTGGCGCAGGGCGTGACGGCGGTACGCGCGCTGGCCGGTGCCATCGTGCAGCGCACAACGGAGCAGCCGGCGCTGCACGGTCACGCGCAGAGCATTGTCGCCGTCACTGGCGAAATGCAGGACGGCGTGCGCCACATCCTGCATCGCCTGCGGCGCAAGGAGCCCGAGCCCCTGGCCAGCCAGCTGGAAAGCGTGCTCGACGCCTGGCGTCGCCAGCACGGCATCGACCTATACAGCCGGATCGCCCTGATGGACGAGGTTTTCGACGGCGAGCTGGCACAGTGTGTGCTCCGTATCGTTCAGGAAGGGCTGACCAATATCGTCCGCCACGCCGACGCCAGCCGAGTCGAGCTGTCCCTGCTCCACGATGGAGCAAGTGTGCAGATCCGGATTGCCGACAACGGTCGTGGCCTCGATGGCGGCCCCTCTGGACAGGCCGGTTGCGGCCTCGGCCTGCAGGGCATGCGCGAACGGATCGCGCTGCTCGGCGGCCAACTGGAATTTTCGAGCTCGGCAGAAGGTGGCTTCGTACTGCAAGCCAGCCTGCCGGCTGAAACGAGGAGGGTAGAAGCATGAACCTGAACGGAATCCGCGTCCTGCTGGCCGACGACCATGCCATGGTCCGCCTCGGCTTCCGCCTGCTGCTCGAAGGGGCGGGGGCCTCGGTGGTGGCGGAGACGGACTGCGGCGAGAGCGCCGTTCGCCTGTTCGCCGAAAGCAACCCGGACCTCGTGGTGATGGATGTCTCGATGCCCGGCATCGGCGGCCTGGCCGCCCTCGAGCGCCTGCTGGTCTGGGAAGCCAAGGCGCGCGTGCTGATGCTGTCGGCACACCATGACGACATCGTGCCGGTTCGCGCCCTCAAGCTCGGCGCCCGCGGCTATCTATGCAAGCGGGCGGCGCCGGAGGAATTCCTTCGCGCCGTCGGCGAAGTGGCGCGCGACCGCCGCTATCTCGACCCGGAGCTGGCCCAGGCCGTGGCCCTGGCGCAATTGTCCGGTTCGACCAACCCGGTCGAATCGCTGACCGAGAAGGAGTTGGCCGTTTTCCTGAAGCTGGCCGAAGGCCGTTCGGTCAATGAAGTGGCCAACGACTTCTGCCTCAGCCCGAGCACGGTCGGCACCCACCTTTATCACATCAAGCAGAAACTCAACGTGCAGAACGCCGCCGAACTGACGCTGGTCGCCGTGCGCAACGGCCTGATCGAATCCTGATGGAGGGGTCGGTGAGCATCAATCCGCTGTTTCCCGAAGCACAGCCCCGCTGTGCCCGGCGTATCGCCGTGGGCGACGGCCACTATCTGTATGTCGAGGAGCTCGGTCCGGCCGACGGCCTGCCTGTCCTCTTCCTGCATGGCGGACCGGGCAGCGGCTGCACGCCGGCCCAACGCCGGCTGTTCGATCCACAGCGCTTTCGCGCCATCCTGGTCGATCAGCGCGGGGCCGGACGCAGCCTGCCGCTCGGCGAACTGGGCGACAACACGACGGCCGACCTGGTCGCCGACCTGGAAATCGTGCGCGAGGCGCTGGGCGTTCCCGCCTGGATCGTCTTCGGCGGTTCCTGGGGCAGCCTGCTGGCGCTGGCCTATGCCGAAATTTATCCGGAACGCGTGCTCGGCCTGGTGCTGCGCGGCATCTTCCTCGGCTCACGTCAGGAAATCTCCGCCTACGTCGGCGGCATCAACCCCCTGGCGCACCAGGCGTGGACGGCGTTTGCCAACGCGCTGCAAGAACCGGCCTCGGCCGACCTGCTCGCCACCTGCGCCGAGCGCATCCTGCGCGGCAAGGCCTCGCAGGCCCTGAGCGCCTGCCGCGCCTGGCTGGATT
>DATGXM010000531.1:0-3449 GCA_035298985.1 Azonexus sp.
AATCGGCGCCTTGGGCGTGGTGGACAGCCGCTTGGCGTGCTGCAGGCGGCGGTATTCGCGGTAGGCGTTGCCCACTGCCGTGCCCTGCGCCGGGTCGATCAGGCCCAGTTCGCCGGCGATGCGCAACAAGGCGATATTGCCCAGGTTGCCGGTCAGTTCGGCGTGCTGGTGGGCGTAGCCGAGGATCAGGTACTGGACGATGAACTCGACGTCGATGATGCCGCCCGGGTCGTGCTTGAGCGCGAATTCGCCGGCGCGGTTCAGGGCGTGCGCGTCATACATCTTCTGCCGCATGGCGACGACTTCCTCGCGCAGCTTGGCCAGGTCGCGCGGCTGACGCAGGATTTCGATGCGGATTTCCTCGAAACGGCGGCCGACCGCCGGATCGCCGGCGCAGAAGCGGGCGCGGGTCAGCGCCTGATGCTCCCAGACCCAGGCGTTCTTCAGCTGGTAGTCGCGGAAGGCATCGACCGACACGGCGAGCAGCCCGGAATCGCCATTGGGGCGGAGGCGCAGGTCGGTCTCGAACAGGATGCCGGCCGGCGTCTGGCTCGACAGCCAGGTGCTCAGGCGCTGGCTGAGCCGGGTGTAGTGCTCGGCGGCTTCCTGGTCATCGTCGTCGTAGAGATAGACCAGATCGAGGTCGGAGGCGTAGCCGAGTTCCTTGCCGCCCATCTTGCCGTAGCCGATGACGGCGAATTTCGGGCTGGCGCAGTGGCGTTTCTTGATGGTTTGCCAGACCAGCGGCAGGGTTTCCTGGACGAGGGTGTCGGCCAGTTCGGTCAGGTGGTCGGACAGCCGCTCGATGGTCTGCAGGCCGGCCAGGTCCTGGGCGAGCAGCCGGAAGACCTGGGCGTGATGCATTTCGCGCAGGATGTCCATTTCGCGCTCGGTATCGCCGGCATGCTGGGCCAGGATGTCGCGCAAGCTTTCGCGGAACCCGGTCCAGTCGGTGGCGATCTCGTAGAGGCGCGGATCGAGCAGTTCGTCGAGGAGCAGCGGGTAGCGGTTCAGGTAGTCGGCCGCCCAGTTCGACGCGCACATCATGTCGGCGACCCGGCGCAGGGCCATCGGGTATTGCTGCAGCAGCGCCAGGTAGGCGCCGCGCCGGGCGATGCCTTCGAGGAAGCTCAGGCCGCGCACCAGGGTGGTGTCGGGGTCGCTGGTGGCGCCGGCGGCTTCTATCAGGCGCGGGCCGACGGCGTCGATCCGCGAACGGTTGGTCGAGGGCAATTGCTGGTAGCGGCTGGAGCCGCGCAGCTCGGCGAGGCGGGCGATGGCCTCGGCGGGGTGGCGGAAACCGAGATTGCCGAGGCTTTCGCAGGCGGTATCCGGGTCGGTCTGGCCCAGCCACAGCCCGGTCAGCGGATGCTCGCCGGCTTCCGGGTCGGAGAAGACCGCCTCGAAATGCCGGCTGACGATTTCGCGATGCTTGCCGAGCACGGCATGCAAGGCGTCCCAGTCGGCAAATCCCATGCTGAGGGCTATCTTTTCACGTTCCGCCGGCGTGTCGGGGAGCATGTGCGTCTGCTTGTCCTCGACGTACTGCAGGCGATGCTCCAGACGGCGCAGGAAGACGTAGGCGTCGTGCAGTTCGCGCTCGGTGTCGGCCGGCATCAGCTTGCGCTCGGCGAGCAGGGCGAGGACGGCCAGGGTCGGGCGGATCTGCAGCGCCGGGTCGCGGCCGCCGCGGATAAGCTGAAAGACCTGGGCCATGAACTCGATTTCGCGGATGCCGCCCGGACCCAGCTTGATGTGGTCGGCCATGTCCTTGCGCGCCACTTCGCGGCGGATTTGCGCATGCAGGTCACGCATGGCGTTGATGGCGCCGAAATCGAGATACTTGCGGAAGACGAAGGGGCGGGCGATCTTCTGCATCGCGGTGACCCATTCCGGCTGCAGGTTGGGGCCGGCGTTCATGGTCCGTCCCTTGATCCAGGCGTAGCGCTCCCATTCGCGGCCCTGGGTGATGAAGTAGTTTTCCAGCGCGTCGAGCGAACAGACCAGCGGGCCGGAATCGCCGTTCGGCCGCAGGCGCATGTCGACGCGGAAAACCTGGCCGTCGGCCGTCAGGTCGCCCAAGGCGCCGATCAACCGCTTGCCGAGGCGGTTGAAGAAATCGAAATTCTCGATGTGCTTCTGCGGGCCGGCCGTATCGCCGTCTTCCGGGTAGATGAAGATGTAATCGACGTCGGACGACACGTTCAGCTCGCGGCCGCCGAGCTTGCCCATGCCGATGACCAGCAGGCGCTGCGGGCGGCCCTGGCTGTCGAGCGGTTCGCCGTAGCTGGCGGCCAGCTGGCGATGGTAGTAGTCGAGGGCAAAATTGGTAGTGACGTCGGCGAGCAGGGTCATGCTCTCGACGATTTCGGCCAGCGGCGCCAGGCCGCACAGGTCGCGCAGCACCAGATGGGCCATCGCCCGGTGGCGCAGTCGGCGCAGCGCCGCGCGCAGCGCTTCGTCGTCGGCGAAATCGCGGCGCAGCGGCGCCATCAGCAATTCCTCGTTCAGCGGCTGCTCCCAGCTGGCGGCCAGTTCGGGAATCAGCTCCGGTCGGGCGTAGAGCAGGTTGCTCAGGTAGCGGCTGTGGTCGAGGGCGTTTTGCCAGCGGGGGTCGGGCAGGGTGTCCATGATGTTTGGGCGGCGCAGGGGCCGAAAAGGATAGAATGCAGGTTTTGGCGTGTCCCCGATTGTAGTGAGCTATAACCCCCAAAGGCAAAACGGTTTCGCCGGTGAATGAGCCGTTGAGTCGCCGTTCCGGTGTCATATCGCCGGAAACCCGTGTCGCGGTCTACCACCGTCTGCACTGGCTGTGGCCCGTCCTGGCCAAGCCGGCGGTCGCCCGTGGCCTGCGCTGGGCGGGGTGGCTGCTGTTCGCCGGCTGGCTGCTGTTCACCGCGCTGGTCCTCGGCCTGCGTTACGCGGTGCTGCCCAAGGTCGCCGACTATCGTGCCCAGATCGAACAGGCTGCCAGCAAGGCGGTCGGCCAGCCGGTCAGCATCGGCCGCATCGAGGCGCGCTGGGCGGGGCTGAATCCGGACCTGGTGCTCGACGACGTGGTGGTTGCCGACCGTCAGGGCGTGCCGGCCTTTTCGTTGTCCCGCGTCGAAGGCGTGCTCTCCTGGCAGACCCTGCTGCGCCTGCGGCCAACCCTGGCCCTGCTCGCTTTCGACGGCCCGGTCCTGCATGTGCGCCGCGAAACCACCGGCAAGCTCACCATCGCCGGCATGGACACCGAAGGCGAGAGCGATCCGGCCTTCGCCGAGTGGGTGCTCGAACAGAAGCGCATCCGCATCCGGGATGCGACCATCGTCTGGGACGACCGCCTGCGCAACGCGCCGCCGCTGATCCTCGAAGACCTGCAGTTCGCGCTCGACAACAGCGGCCGCCGCCATCGCTTCGGCCTGTCGGCGGCGCCGCCGGACAAGCTGGCGGCGCGCATCGACATT
>DATGXM010000532.1:0-5873 GCA_035298985.1 Azonexus sp.
CTGCCGTTCGGCGTCGCCCCACGGCGTCTTGGCCAGACGCGCCCGCCAGTTCTCCAGCCAGGCGTCGCAGGCGGCGCGGTCGACGAACATGTCGCGCAGGGCGGCGTCGTTGGCATCCGCCGTGCCCGACAAGCCGGACAGGGCACGGAAGAAGAGCGTGAAATCCGGCCGGTGCTGCTGCAGGAAGCCGAAGGTTTCGCCGATGAAGGTTTCATCGTCCGGCTGCCCGTCGCGCAGGCCGAGCTTGGACCGCATCAGGCGCTCGAAGCTGGCCTCGAAGGCGTCGCCGAAGGTTTCATCGACCGCCTGGCGCGCCGGCAAGGCGCCGCCGACCAGGCTGTGCAGGGCGTCGGCCAGGCAGTACAAGTTCCACTGCGCGACGTGCGGCTGATTGCGATAGGTGTAGCGGCCGCGATGGTCGGAGTGGTTGCAGATGTGGCCGGCGTCGAAGGCCTCCATGAAGCCGAAGGGGCCGTAATCGAGCGTCAGGCCGAGGATGGACATGTTGTCGGTGTTCATCACGCCGTGCATGAAGCCAACCGCCATCCACTGCGCGATCAGTTCGCCGGTGCGCCGCGAAACGTCGCGCAGCAGCGCATCGTACGGATTGGCGGCGTCCCGGCATTCCGGGCGGAAGGTGTCGATGACGTAGTCGGCCAGCTGGCGGAGTTCGACATCGCGGTCGCGTGACGACCAGTGCTCGAAGGAGCCGAAGCGGACGAAACCCGGCGCGACGCGGGTGACCACGGCGGCGGTCTCGACTTCCTCGCGATAGACCGGGTGATCGGCGCCGATCACGCACAGGGCCCGGGTGGTCGGGATGCCGAGGCCGGCCATCGCCTCGGAACAGAGGAATTCGCGGATCGACGAGCGCAGGACCGCCCGCCCGTCGGCACCGCGCGAATACGGGGTGCGCCCGGCGCCCTTGAGCTGGATTTCCCAGTGGCCGAGTTCGTTGCGCAGGCCGCCGAGCAGGTGTGCCCGGCCGTCGCCCAACTGCCCGGCCCAGACGCCGAACTGGTGGCCGGAATAGACGGCGGCCAGCGGGTCGCTGCCGGGCAGCAGGCGGTTGCCGACGAAGATTTCGGCGAACTGCGGGCTGTCCAGCAGTTCCTGCGGCAGGCCGAGCAGGGCGGCGACGTCGCTGCTGACCGCGACGACATAGGGTTCGGGCAGCGGGTGCGGCGCGAGGCGGGTATAGAAGGCGCCGGGCAGGGCGGCAAAGCTGTTGTCGAAGATGGGGAGTTCAGGCAGCAGGGATTCGGGAGCGTTCATCGGCTTGTCGGTTTTGCGTCACAGGTGAGCGATTCGACAGGGCGAAACAAAAAACGTGCCCGTAAAAAGCGGGTCGGGTTCAAGGCGGCGCTACACTATTGCCATGCGCCACTACCCCGCCTCCTTCCTGATCCTGACCGGGCTCGGCATCGTCTGTGCCATTCCCGGCGCAATCAGCCTCGCCGGTTTCGGTGCCGCCATTCATCCGGTCCTCGACGATCCGATGGCCGGGCTGGCCTTCATCGTGTCGGCCGTGGCCCTGATCGGTTCCGGCGCCTTCCCGCTGGTCATCGAGAAGCTGAAGGAAAACGAGGGCGCCTGAACGCCGTTCAGTCTTCGCGCATCAAGCGCCAGTACTGGAATTTGAGCGTGGCGGCGGCAGCGGCGACGATCGCCGCGAAGGTGACGATGGAGCCAAGGGCCAGAGTCGAGAAGCCGGAGATGCCCTGACCGACCGTGCAGCCCATGGCGACCACGCCGCCGAAGCCCATCAGCGCGGCGCCGAGCAGGTGGCTGGCGGTGTCTTCGAGGCTGGCGAAGCCTTCCCAGCGGAAACCGCCGGTGGCGATGCTCCACGCGAAGGAGCCGGCCATGACGCCGAGCGCCGTGGCGATGCCGAAGCTCACCGTGCGGCTGGTATCCGACCACAGCATCAGCAAATCCAGCGTATAGGCCAGTGGCGCGACGAAGGTCAGCGCCTCCATGCGTCCGCTGTTGGTGGCGAGGAAGGCTTCTTCCAGGGTTTCCGGGTGTTCGGCGACATAGCCGACATGACCGCTGACATACCAGGCGGCGACCACCAGCAGCCCGGTGCCGAGGCCGCCGAGCAGGTTGTCGACGGTCCAGAAGTCGCGCCTGAGCAGACAGAAGGCGGTCAGGCCGCCGCCGATGCCGAGCACGGCCAGCCAGAAGGCGGTCTGCGGGTTGAGGCCGGCGCCGGCCAGCAGGGCCGGGATGTCCTGGCCGCCGGGCAGGGGGATGGCCGCCTTTTCCAGCACATTGACCCGGAAGGCGCCGAAGACGCCGCGCAGGGTCATGTAGGCGACGAGGCCGAGGACCAGGAAGACGACCAGCGACTTCAGGCTGCCACCACCGATGCGGATCAGCGTTTTCGCGCCGCAGCCCGAGGCGAGCACCATGCCGATGCCGAAACAGGCGCCGCCGACCAGATAGGACAGCCAGGTGAAATTCGGCGTGCGGTAGATGGACTTGCCGAGGTCGATCTGGCCGGTCGCATGCAGGGCGCCGGCGCCGAGGATGGCGACGCCGATGGCGAGCAGCCACATGCGCATGCGGCCCCAGTCGCCCATATTGACGATGTCGGACACCGCACCCATGGTGCAGAAATGCGTCTTGCGACCGATGGCGCCGAACACGAAGGCGACGGCGAAGGCCAACCACAGCACCGTGTTGGCCGAAATGCTCTCCATGCTCAGGCGCGGTACAGGGTCGGGTCGGTCACCCCGGCGGCCGCGAAGCCCTCGGCACGCAGGCGGCAGGAATCGCAGGCGCCGCAGGCACGGCCTTCGTGATCGGCCTGGTAGCACGACACGGTCAGGCCGTAATCGACGCCAAGCGCCGAACCGGTACGGATGATGTCGGCCTTGGACAGGGCGATCAGCGGCGCGTGGATGGTCAGTTTGTGGCCCTCGACGCCGAACTTGGTGGCGAGATTGGCCATCTTTTCGAAGGCGGCGATGTATTCGGGACGGCAGTCCGGGTAGCCGGAATAATCGACGGCATTGACCCCGACGAAGATGTCCATGCTGCCCAGCACCTCGGCCCAGGCCAAAGCCAGCGACAGCATGATGGTGTTGCGGGCCGGCACGTAGGTGACCGGAATGCCCGGCTGCACGCCTTCCGTCGGCACGGCGATCGAGGTGTCGGTGAGGGCCGAACCGCCGAACTGGGCGAGGCCCAGGCTCAGCACGCGGTGTTCGCGGGCGCCCAGCGCCTTGACCACGCGTTCGGCCGCCTTCAGCTCGGCATTGTGGCGCTGGCCGTAGTCGAAGGACAGGCAATAGGCATCGAAGCCCTGGCTGCGGGCGATGGCGAGGCAGGTGGCGGAATCGAGACCACCGGAAAGGAGGACAACGGCTGGCTTCATCATGGGGCGCGAATATACCCGAAAATGCGTATGGACCGCGACGGTATCTGCTTGTTCCTGCGCTACAATTTGCCGCTTTAGCCCAACAGCCCGGAGATTCCGATGATGCCTCGCCTGACTGCCCTAGCCGCTGCCCTGCTGCTGGCCGGTTCCGTCCACGCCGCCGACAAGATCAAGGTCGGCCTGGTATCCACCCTGTCCGGCCCCGGCGCCGGCCTCGGCGTCGATATCCGCGACGGTTTCAACCTGGCCGTCAAGCACCTGAACGGCAAGCTGGGCAACCTGCCGGCCGAGGTCATCATCGCCGACGACCAGCAGAACCCGGACATCGCCAAGCAGGCGGCCGACAAGATGCTGAAGAAGGACAAGGTCGATTTCATGACCGGCATCGTGTTCTCCAACATCATGCTCGCCGTCGGCCCGGCCGTCTTCCAGAACCAGACCTACTACATCTCGGCCAATGCCGGCCCGTCGCAATACGCCGGCGAGCAGTGCAATCCCTTCTTCTTCAACGTCGCCTGGCAGAACGACAACCTGCACGAGGCGGTGGGCAAGATCGTGCAGGACAAGGGTTACAAGAACGTCGTGATCGTCACCCCGAACTACCCGGGCGGCAAGGATGCGGTGTCCGGTTTCCGCCGCTACTACAAGGGCAACGTTTCGGAAGAGATCTACACCAAGCTCGGCCAGCTCGACTACGCCGCCGAACTGGCGCAGATCCGCAGCATCAAGCCGGACGCCCTGTTCTTCTTCCTGCCCGGCGGCATGGGCATCAACTTCGTCAAGCAGTTCGTCTCGGCGGGCCTGTCGCGCGACACCCAGCTGTTCGCCCCCGGCTTCTCGGCCGACGAGGACGTGATCAAGGCGGTCGGCGGGTCGATGCTCGGCATGTTCAACTCGTCGCACTGGGCGCACGACATGGACAACCCGGAGAACAAGCGCTTCGTCGCCGATTTCCAGAAAGAATACGGCCGCCTGCCATCGCTCTACGCGTCGCAAGGCTACGACGCAGCGCTGATGATGGACGGTGCGGTGCGCGACGTGAAGGGCCATGTCGAGGACAAGAAGGCCCTGCAGAAGGCGCTCGAAGCCAAGCATTTCAAGTCCGTGCGCGGCGACTTCAAGTTCAACACCAACCACTATCCGGTGCAGAACTACTACCTGCGCGCCATCGGCAAGGATGCCGGCGGTCGCGTCACCAACAAGACCATGGGCACCATTTTCACCAACCACGCCGATGCCTACGTGGCGCAGTGCAAGATGAAGTGATGTGTTCTGTCATTCCCGCGTAGGCGGGAATCCAGGGGCATCCGGAGTATTTTTGGATTCCCGCTGCGCAGGAATGACGAGAATTGACCGAATGAGCAAAAGTCCAGCCGTTTACATCCTGGCTAGTCAGCGTAACGGTACTTTGTATATCGGCGTCACCAGCAATTTGGTGCAACGCATCTGGCAACATCGGGAAGGGTTGGCCGAGGGGTTCAGCGAGGAATATGGCTGTCACACCTTTGTCTATTTCGAGCAGCACACAGAAATGAGCGCAGCCATCCTGCGTGAGAAGCAAATGAAGAAATGGAATCGCGCCTGGAAAATTGCGCTGATCGAAAAGGGAAACCCTGCTTGGCGCGATCTGTGGCCGGAGATCGCCGTATGACTCACCGCCACCCTCTGCCTCGTCATTCCCGCGTAGGCGGGAATCTAGGAATCCCCCGGCAAACTGAACGGCCGTTCTGGATTCCCGCCTGCGCGGGAATGACGGGGTTGGCCGCATGACCCAACTGATCCTCGAACAGGCCCTCAACGGCCTGCAATTCGGCCTCATGCTGTTCCTGCTCGCCGCCGGGCTGACGCTCGTCTTCGGCATCATGGACTGCATCAACCTGGCCCACGGCTCGCTGTACATGGTGGGCGCCTATTTCGTCGCCGCCGCGGCGCAGGCCGCCGATTCATTTTGGATCGGGCTCGGCGCCGGCGTGGCGGGGGCGGCGGTGTTGGGCCTGCTGCTCGAACTGGCCCTCTTTCGCCGCCTGTACCAGCGCGACCACCTGTCACAGGTGCTCGCCACCTTCGCGCTGATCCTGATCGCCAACGAGGCGGTGCGCGCCATCTGGGGGCCGGCGGCACTGATGCTCAATCCGCCCGAGGCGCTGGCCGGGCCGGTCGAATTTTCACTGTTCGGCGGCGACTTCTTCTATCCGGCCTACCGGCTGGTCATCATCGCCTTCGGCATCGCCATTGCCGGCGTGCTCTACCTGCTCGTCGCCAAGAGCCGGGTCGGCATGTGGGTGCGCGCCGGTGCTGCCAACCGCGAGATGACCGAAGCGCTGGGCATCAACGTACGCCGCCTGTTCACCGCCGTTTTCGTGTTCGGCGCCGCGCTGTGCGCGCTGGCCGGCGGCCTGCTCGGCCCCTTGCTCGCCGTCCAGGTCGGCATGGGCGAGAGCGTGCTGATCGTCGCGTTCGTGGTCATCATCATCGGCGGCATCGGCTC
>DATGXM010000533.1:0-2619 GCA_035298985.1 Azonexus sp.
GGCGGTTACTGGTATGTCCAGCAGCGCGCCGCGCAGAATCCGGAAACACGCTACAAGTTCGCGACCGCCGACAAGGGCGACGTCACGCAGACGGTGTCGGCCAACGGCACGCTGACCCCGCTGGTCTTGGTCAATGTCGGCACCCAGGTGTCGGGGACGGTGAAGAAGCTGTACGTCGATTTCAATTCCAAGGTCAGCGCCGGCCAGAAGCTGGTCGAGCTCGATCAGTCACTGTTGCAGACCGTGGCCCGGCAGAGCCAGGCGAACGTGGTCAATGTCCAGGCCTCCTACGATCTGGCCAAGGCCAGCGAGGCCCGCATGCGCGCCTTGCTGGACAAGGAGTACATCTCGCGCCAGGACTACGACCAGGCGCTGCAGAATCTCAAGTCGGCCCAGGCCCAGCTGGTTCAGGCTCGGGCGGCGGCCGACAAGGACCAGGTCAACCTCGGCTATTCGGTCATCACCTCGCCAGTGTCGGGCGTCGTCGTGGCGCGGCTGGTCGATATCGGGCAGACCGTGGCGGCCAGCTTCCAGACGCCGACGCTGATCCAGATCGCGCAGGATTTGACCAAGATGGCCATCGACACAAGCTTTGCCGAGGCCGATATCGGCAACATCAAGGAGGGCATGCCGGTGCGCTTCACCGTCGATGCCTTCCCGAACCGCAGCTTCCAGGGCGTCGTGCAGCAGATCCGCCTGAATCCGACCAACCAGCAGAACGTCGTCACCTACAACGTGCGCATCAATGTCGATAACCCGGAACTGATCCTGCTGCCGGGCATGACGGCCTATGTCAGCATCGGTGTGCAGAAACGGCCGGGTGCCCTGCTGGTGCCGAATGCGGCGCTGCGCTTCAAGCCGGCCGATGCCGGCAAGCCGGCGGGCGGTCAGGGCAATGGCGGGCCGGGCGGCGGACAAGGCGGCGGAGGCAAGGGCAAGAAACGCGACAGCCAGAGCGGCACGGTCTATGTGCTGACCGACGGCGAGATCAAGCCGGTCGCCGTGCAGATCGGCATTACCGATAACCGGAATACGGAAATCGTCAGTGGCGACCTGAAGGAAGGGGATCGCGTGGTTACCGGCGAAAACGCCTCGTCCGACAAGAAGCCGTCCTCGGTCGGCATGCGGATGTTCTGATGGCCGAGCCGGTAATCCGCGTCGATGGCCTGGGCAAATCCTATGAAACGGCGGCCGGCCTCTTCCCGGCGCTGAAGGGGGTCGATCTCGAAATCCGGCCGGGCGAATTCATCGCCATCATGGGCCCGTCTGGCTCCGGCAAGTCGACCTTCATGAACCTGCTCGGCTGCCTCGATACGCCGACCGTCGGCGACTATTACCTGACCGGCGAGAACGTCGCGCACATGGACAAGGATGCCCTGGCCCTGCTGCGCAACCGGACGCTGGGCTTCGTCTTCCAGGGCTTCAACCTGCTGCCGCGCATGAGCCTGCAGGACAACGTGGCGCTGCCGCTGGTCTATGCCGGCACCGACCGCGAGACCCGGCGCGAGAAGGCCCGCGAACTGCTCGCCAAGGTCGGCCTCGGCAAGTATGCCGACTCGCTGCCCAACCGCATTTCCGGCGGCCAGCAGCAACGCGTGGCGATCGCCCGGGCGCTGGTCAATTCGCCGCGCCTGATCCTGGCCGACGAGCCGACCGGCAACCTCGACAGCCACACCAGCGAGGAAATCATGCGCCTGTTCAAGGAGCTGAACGCCGAGGGCATCACCATCGTGCTGGTCACCCATGAACCGGATATCGCCGCCCACTGCAAGCGCCAGGTGCGCTTCCGCGACGGGGTGATCGTCAGCGATACCTTGACCGGGGAGGCTGCATGAGTAGGAAGCAGGGGCCCCGCATCGCGGCGATGCGACCGGCCATGAATGCAGCCCGGCTGCCGACGCAAGGCGGTGGAGAAGCCACGATATTTGTGGAGGCAGCATCATGATCCATCCGATGCTCGGCGAAGCCTGGTCGGCCATGGGTGCCAACCGCCTGCGCACGGCGCTGACCATGCTCGGCATGGTGATCGGCGTGGCGGCCGTGGTCATCATGATGGCCATCGGTCAGGGCGCACAGTACGCGGTGCAGCAGACCATCAGCACCATGGGTTCCAACCTTTTCATCGTGCTTTCCGGCTCGTTTACCACGGCCGGCGTGCGCAGCGGTTCGGCCGGTGCGCCGACGCTGAACGTGGCCGACGGCGATGCGGTCAGTGAACTCGACGGCGTGGTCAATGTGGCACCGACCCATCAGGGCACGCGGCAACTGGTCTATGGCTCGCAGAACTGGAGCACCCAGGTGATCGGCACGACGCCGGCCTATCTCGACGCGCGGGCCTGGAACATCGTCAATGGCGCCGGCTTCGGCGATTCCGACGTGCGCTCGGCGACGCGGGTGGCGGTCATCGGCAAGACGGTGGCGGAAAACCTGTTCGGCGATGACGACCCGGTCGGCAAGACCATGCGCATCCAGCAGAACCCGTTCATCGTCATCGGTGTGCTCGGCAGCAAGGGGCAGAACCTCGACGGCCGCGACCAGGACGACACCGTGATCATTCCGCTGAGCACCGCCCAGCGCAAGGTGTTCGGCACACCCTTCCTGGGTTCGGTGCGCATGATC
>DATGXM010000534.1:0-3720 GCA_035298985.1 Azonexus sp.
GGCTGCTCTTCTCGAACACGGTCACGTCGTGGCCGACGCGCGCCAGCTGCTGGGCAGCGGCCATACCGGCCGGGCCGGAACCGACGATCGCGACCTTCTTGCCGGTCTTGACGACAGCCGGCTGCGGCACGACCCAGCCCATTTCCCAGCCCTTGTCGATGATGAAGTGCTCGATCGACTTGATGCCCACCGGCGCGGCGTTGATGCCGAGCGTACAGGCGGCTTCGCAGGGCGCCGGGCAGATGCGGCCAGTGAAGTCAGGGAAGTTGTTGGTCGAATGCAGCACGTCCAGTGCCTGCTTCCAGTTACCGCGGAAAACCAGGTCATTCCAGTCCGGAATGATGTTGTTCACCGGGCAGCCGTTGTTGCAGAACGGAATGCCGCAGTCCATGCAGCGTGCGCCCTGGGTCTTAGCGGCGTCGTCAGACAGGGTCTGGACGAACTCCTTGTAATGCGTCAGGCGCTTTTCGACCGGCTCGTAGGCCTCTTCGAGGCGTTCGAACTCCAGAAATCCAGTCGGCTTGCCCATTATGCGGCCTCCTTCTGTGCAGCAGCGGCCATCTCGGTGAGCGCCCGCTTGTATTCGTGCGGATAGACTTTGACGAACTTCTCGCGATAGGCATCCCAGTTGGCCAGGATGGCCTTGGCGGTCTTGCTGCCGGTGTACTCGGCGTGACGGGTGACCAGCTCCTTGAGCTGGGTTTCGTCGGCCTCGCCCCGGTGCAGCGGCTCGCCAGCGGCGTGACGGTTGGCCGGCAACACCTTTTCCAGAGCGACCTGGGCCAGGTTGCAGCGGTTCTTGAAGCTACCGTCCTCGTCCAGCACGTAGGCGATACCGCCCGACATGCCGGCCGCGAAGTTGCGCCCCGTCATGCCGAGAACGACGACCGTACCGCCGGTCATGTATTCGCAACCGTGGTCACCCACGCCTTCGACCACAGCCGTACCACCGGAGTTGCGCACGCAGAAGCGCTCGCCACCGACACCCGCGAAGAAGGCATCGCCTTCGGTCGCGCCGTACATGACAGTGTTGCCGACGATGATGTTCTGCTGCGTGTCGCCCCGGAAATCGGCATTCGGCTTGATGATGATGCGACCGCCCGACAGGCCCTTGCCAACGTAGTCATTCCCTTCGCCGGTCAGTTCCAGCGTCACGCCACGCGCCAGGAAGGCACCGAAGGCCTGGCCGGCGGTGCCGGTCAGCTTGACGTGGATGGTGTCGTCCGGCAGGCCGGCGTTGCCATAACGCTTGGCCACTTCGCCCGACAGCATGGTGCCGCAGGTACGGTTGACGTTGATGATGGTCGTTTCGATCTGGACCTTCTGGCCCTTTTCGAGGGCCGGCTTGGCCTGTTCGATGAGCTTGTGGTCGAGCGCCTTCTCGAGGCCGTGATCCTGGCCTTCGGTATGGCGGCGCGACACTTCGGCCGGCACGTTCGGCTGGTAGAAGACCTTGGTGAAATCCAGGCCCTTCGCCTTCCAGTGTTCGATACCAGCACGCATGTCGAGCAGGTCGGCGCGGCCGACTAGGTCGTCGAACTTACGGATGCCGAGCTGGGCCATGATTTCGCGGGCTTCCTCGGCGACGAAGAAGAAGAAATTCACGACATGCTCAGGCTGGCCGGAGAAGCGCTGGCGCAACACCGGATCCTGGGTGGCGACGCCGACCGGGCAGGTGTTCAGGTGGCACTTGCGCATCATGATGCAGCCTTCGACGACCAGCGGCGCGGTGGCGAAGCCGAACTCGTCGGCACCGAGCAGGGCGCCGATGACGACGTCGCGGCCGGTCTTCATCTGGCCGTCGACCTGGACGCGAATACGCGAACGCAGGCGGTTCAGGACCAGGGTCTGCTGGGTTTCGGACAGGCCAAGTTCCCACGGCGTACCGGCGTGCTTGATGGAGGACTGCGGCGAAGCGCCCGTACCGCCGTCGAAGCCGGCGATCACGACGTGATCGGCCTTGGCCTTGGCGACACCGGCAGCCACCGTGCCGACACCGACTTCCGACACCAGCTTGACCGAGATCGACGCCTTGGAATTGGCATTCTTCAGGTCATGGATCAGCTGGGCCAGATCCTCGATGGAGTAGATGTCGTGGTGCGGCGGCGGCGAAATCAGGCCGACGCCCGGCACCGAGTGACGCAGGAAGCCGATGTACTCGGACACCTTGTGACCCGGCAGCTGGCCGCCTTCACCCGGTTTGGCGCCTTGGGCCATCTTGATCTGGATCTGGTCGGCATTGACCAGGTACTCGGTGGTCACGCCAAAGCGGCCGGAAGCGACCTGCTTGATGGCGGAACGCAGAGAGTCGCCTTCCTTGAACACGTAGTCGCGTTCGATGCGCGAGGCACCGACCACTTCCGACAGCTTCTGGCCGGCCTTCAGCGGCTGGAAGCGCTTGGCATCCTCGCCGCCTTCACCGGTGTTCGACTTGCCGCCGATACGGTTCATGGCGATGGCCAGCGTGGTGTGCGCTTCGGTCGAGATCGAGCCGAGCGACATGGCGCCGGTGGCGAAACGCTTGACGATTTCCTTGGCCGGCTCGACTTCGTCGAGCGGGATCGGCGCGCCTTGCGGCTTGAATTCGAACAAGCCGCGCAGGGTCAGGTGACGCTTGGTCTGATCGTTGATCAGCTTGGCGTATTCCTTGTAGGTCTCGTACTTGCCGGAGCGGGTCGAGTGCTGCAGCTTGGCGATGGAATCAGGCGTCCACACGTGTTCTTCGCCACGGGTGCGATAGGCGTATTCGCCGCCGGCATCGAGCATGGTGGCGAGCACCGGGTCGGCCGAGAAGGCTTCGGTATGCAGGCGGATCGCTTCCTCGGCTACCTCGAAGACACCGATACCCTCGATGTTGGACGGCGTGCCGGTGAAGTACTTCTCGACGAATTCCTTCTGCAGGCCGATGGCTTCGAAAATCTGGGCGCCGGTGTAGGACATGTAGGTCGAGATGCCCATCTTGGACATGACCTTCATGAGGCCCTTGCCGATGGCCTTGATGAAGTTCTTGGTGAACTTCTCGGCCTTCTCGGCATCACCCTTGGCCAGGGACTCGATGGTTTCCAGCGCGAGGTAGGGATGCACGGCTTCGGCACCGAAACCGCCGAGCAGGGCGAAATGATGGACTTCACGCGCCGAACCGGTCTCGACGACCAGGCCGGCGCTGGTGCGCAGGCCTTTCTTGACCAGGTGCTGGTGGATCGTCGAGGTGGCGAGCAGCGCCGGAATGGCGACCTGTTCGGCGCTGACCTGGCGGTCGGAGACGATCAGGATGTTGGCGCCCGAACGCACCGCATCCTCGGCATCGGCGGCCAGCGAAGCCAGACGCGCCTCGATACCTTCCTTGCCCCAGGCGACCGGATAACAGATATCCAGTTCGAAGGAGCGGAACTTGTTCGAGGTGTATTTCTCGATATTGCGCAGCTTTTCCATGTCGGCGAAGGACAGGACCGGCTGCGCTACTTCGAGACGGATCGGCGGGTTGATGTCGTTGGTGTTGAGCAGGTTCGGCTTCGGTCCGATGAAGGACACCAGCGACATGACCAGTTCCTCGCGGATCGGGTCGATCGGCGGGTTGGTCACCTGGGCGAACAGCTGCTTGAAGTACGCATACAGCGTCTTGTTCTTGGCCGACAGCACCGGCTGCGACACTTCGAGGCGGATCGGCGGGTTGATGTCGTTGGTGTTCAGCAGGTTCGGCTTCGGCCCGATGAAGGAGAC